>CAYLZU010000157.1:0-7419 GCA_964388005.1 uncultured Burkholderiaceae bacterium | reverse complement strand
GCGGCGGATGCGACTGCTCTGCGGCGAGTAAAGGGACTTCGGCTCGCCCGACGACCAGACGGCTTCTGCGCGCCGGGACGCTTTCCGGGCGCGCGAAGTGGCCGGTCTGATGCTGACTGAGCGCCTGCGCGCGCGGCGCGAGGCACGTTCATCCGCGTCCTGATCGTCCTTGCCCTTATCCACCGTGGCCCCGGCGGGAGTCCGGCCCGTCCGGGCAGCGTCCGGCAGCGCCACCCCGGGACGAGGGTCACGTCGATGAAACAGCAACGTCGCATCGTTCCGATCGTTGGCGGCGGAATCGTGATCCTCGGCATCGCATCACCTCGAAGCCCGCAACGGCGGGGCCGCGGTCGTCGACGCCAGCATCACGATGCCGGACGTCGGCGCCGACAGGCAGGTCACCACCCAGACCGGCGGGCAGGAGGTGATCGGCCTCGTGACGACCAACTCCGGCCCGATGGGCAGCGTCGCCCTCGACGGCAGCCGCACCACCCGCCTCGGCCTCCAGGCAGACACATCGAGCACGTCCGCGGCCCGGTCGGGCCGCGGACGCCTTGCGACCCCTGCCCACGGCCGCTCCCGGCAAGGTGCGGGCCGGGGCGTGACCTTTAATCGGAGTCCCGGACCATGCAAGCGCGAACGCAGAAGCCCAGAGCAGTGCTGGCCGACCTCGGACTACAGGGAGGCGGCGCCCACGGCGCCTTCACCTGGGGCGTGCTCGACCGCCTGCTCGAGGAACCCTGGCTGAAGTACGACGGCATCTCCGGCACCTCGGCCGGAGCGATGAACGCGGCGGTGATGATCGACGGCTATGCCGCCGGCGGCGCCGACGGCGCGCGGCAGGCGCTCGAACGCTTCTGGCGCGCGGTGTCGGACGCCGCCAGATTCAGTCCGATCCAGCGCGGACCGCTGGAGGTGATCACCGGCAGCTGGACCCTGGACTACTCGCCGATGTTCGTCGCCATGGACATGGCGGCGAGACTGGTCTCGCCCTACGACCTCAACCCGGCCGGGACCAACCCGCTCGAGCAGATCCTGGACGAGCAGATCGACTTCGACCGCCTGCGGCAGGCGCCGATCAAGCTCTTCGTCACCGCGACCAACGTGCGCACCGGCCGCGGCCGGGTCTTTCGCAATGCCGACGTGACACCCCACGTCCTGCTGGCGTCGGCCTGCCTGCCGACGATGTTCCAGGCGGTGGAGATCGACGGCGAAGCCTATTGGGATGGCGGTTATTCGGGCAACCCGTCGCTGGCGCCCCTGGTCAGGGAGTGCGACTCGCACGACACGATCATCGTGCAGATCAACCCGATCGAGCGGCCGGGCACGCCGCGCTCGGCGCGCGAGATCCACAACCGGCTGAACGAGATCGCCTTCAACTCGACCCTGATCAAGGAACTGCGGGCCGCCGCCATGCTGCGGCGGGTCGCCGATCCGGGCACGGGCGACGGCCAGCTGCTGGCGAAGATGCGCCTGCATCGCATTTCCAGCGACGTCATGCTCGACCTGGGTTACTCGTCGAAGCTGCTCGCCGAGTGGAGTTTCTTCCTGATGCTGCGCGACGCCGGGAGAACCGCCGCCTCGCAGTTTCTCGACCAGCACGGCGCCGACCTCGGCGTGCGCTCGACGCTCGACGTCGACGAGTTCCTCGAAGGCATCTGACGCCATGGGCCTGCTCGGCATCTTGCTGGCGCTGTCGGTCCTGATGTGGCTGTCGTTCCGCGCCTGGAGCGTGCTGCTGCTGGCGCCGGCGGCGGCGCTGCTGGTGGCGGCGTTCTCCGGCGAGCCGCTGCTGGCGCACTGGACCCACACGTTCATGGGTTCGGCCGCCGGCTTCGTGGCGCAGTTCTTCCCGCTGTTCCTGCTCGGCGCGCTGTTCGGCAAGCTGATGGAGGACAGCGGCTCGGTGGCGGCGATCGCCCGCTTCATGACGGCGAAGCTCGGCGCCAGGCGAGCGATCCTCGCCGTCGTGCTCGCCGGCGCGCTGGTGACCTACGGCGGAGTCAGCCTCTTCGTGGCCTTCTTCGTCATCGGCCCGATGGCGATGGCACTGTTCCAGGCCGCCGACATTCCGCGGCGGCTGATGCCGGCGGCGATCGCGCTCGGCACGACGACCTTCACCATGACCGCGATGCCCGGCACACCGGCGATCCAGAACGCGATCCCGATGCCGTTCTTCGGCACGACGCCGTTCGCGGCGCCCGGACTCGGCATGATCGCCTCGGCGATCATGCTTGCCTTCGGCCTTGCTTGGCTGTCACGCGCCGAGAGCGCGGCGCGACGCCAGGGCGAAGGCTTTGCCGCCGCGACGGCCGGCGCGACGTCGGTGGCCGACGACCAACTGTTGCGCGAGCGCGCGACCACGGCCAGCAGCTTCGACCCGCCGGAGGCCGCGCGCAGCAAGCCGAGCGCGAGCGAGCCAGGCTTCGCGGTGGCCATCGCCCCGATCGGCGTCGTGGTCGGCGTCAACCTCCTGATGTCGTTCTTCATCCTGCCCCGGCTCGACATGGGCTTCGTCGAGCAGGAGCGCTGGAGCGGCCTGTCGCTCGCCGGCGCCAGCGGCGTGTGGTCGGTGCTGGTCGCGCTCATCTGCGCGATCGTCGCCTTGCTGCTGCTGAACCGCGGCCGCCTGCTCGCGGTGCGCGAATCGATGGACGCCGGCGCCAATGCGTCGGTGCTGCCAGTGCTGAGCGTCGCGAGCCTGGTCGGCTTCGGCGCCGTCGTCGCCGCCATGCCGGCGTTCGAACTGGTGCGTGACTGGGTGCTGTCGATCGAGGGCGGGCTGCTCGTCTCGCTGGCCGTGTCGACCAACATCCTCGCCGCCCTGACCGGCTCGGCCTCGGGCGGCATGACGATCGCGCTCGACGCGCTCGGCGGGACCTATGTCGCGCTGGCGCAGGCGCAGGGCATCGATCCGGCCGTCCTGCACCGCGTCGCGGCGATCGCCGCCGGCACGCTGGACAGCCTGCCGCACAACGGCGCCATCGTGACCCTGCTGGCGGTCTGCGGCTCGTCGCACCGGGAAAGCTACTTCGACGTCGCCATGGCCGTCATCGTCCTGGGCAGCGCGTTCGGGTCCTTCTAGGCGTGCCGGTCGCGCCGGTCGCCGCGGCGGCTGCGTCGATCGGCCGTCGCCCTTGTCTGTGGTCCTCCGCGCCGCGCGCTCAAGGCTTCGCACCTGGGGCAGCCCGGCCTGCTTACAGGATTAAGTTCTCGCTGACGCTCGAAGGATTCGCACTCGGGGCGGCCCGGCCTGCTCATGGGCCAGCGAAGCGCGGCGCCTCGGCGTCTTCGGGAGCGAACGTCGACAGCAACGCCTCCAGTCGCACCGGCAGCCCTGTCGGCGGCACGGCGACGATGTTGCGGCCGCTCGCCTGGGCGGGACGGTCGATCCCCTCCTCGACCCGCGCGATCAGGTAGGGAAAGAACGGGTTGGCGGGCAGGCGGGTGAGAAAGTCCTGGTCGACGATCAGCGCCCCGCGCTCACCGCGCGCCTCCAGCGCCCCGAGATTGAGGCCGAACTCGCCGCGCGTCTTTGGATCCGGCCGCGTTCCGTACAGGGGGTCGTCCGGCGGGATCGGGATCGCCAGATGCGAAAGCGAGAAGATGCCGGCCGGATACGGCAGGTCGAGCG
This sequence comes from uncultured Burkholderiaceae bacterium, assembly GCA_964388005.1. Taxonomy (GTDB): domain Bacteria; phylum Pseudomonadota; class Gammaproteobacteria; order Burkholderiales; family Burkholderiaceae_F; genus JADJWR01. The sequence goes on along the minus strand of CAYLZU010000157.1, from coordinate 3,785 downwards.
GCCGTTCGACCGCTTCCAGCCCGCCCGGCGCGATGGTCCTCTCGACCGTCGCCTCGCTGTCCTCGCTGGCGTTGACGATGGCGGTGAAGCGGTACGCCTGCGGCGCCGTCGGCGTCAGGCGGTCGAGGGCGACATAGGCCGAAGGCCGCAGCAGCGGCCCGAACTTGACCGTGCGGTTGACGTCGAACAGCACGATCTCGCTGCCGTTGTCCGGCAGGAACGCGTACAGCGCGGTGAGGATCGCCGGCGTGCTGACGGTGAAGTCGATCACCGACTGGAAGGTCAGCACCGGCGGCATCGTGCCCAGCCTGTCGGCGCGCGCCAGCCGCTGGATCTGCGCCTGCAGCGTGTCGGTGAGCCGATACGACTGCCGCGCGCCGTTGACCGGAAACGAGTTGTACTTGAACGGATTGAACTCCGGCAGGTTGCTCAGCCAGGCCGCGCCGGCGAACGGCGGCAGCATTGCCGGCAACCCGGCCAGCCCGGCGAAGCGGGCGAAGCGGGTAATGCCGATCATCGGCGTGAACAGCACCAGGCGGTCGGCGCGCGGCAGCTTCGGGTCCTCGATCGCATCGAGCGCGTACTTGACCGCCAGCGCGCCGCCGTTCGAGAACCCCACCAGGTGCAGCGGCGCCGGCGCCGGCACCCGGCGCCTGGCCTCGCGCACGGCGAGCCGCGTGGCCGCCATCCAGTCCTCCCAGCGGATATCGGCGAGCCCCGCCGGCACCGTGCCGTGGCCGGGGACGCGCAGGCCGATGGCCACGAAGCCGCGCTCGGCATAGCGCCGCGCGACGTGGCGCAGGCTGTACGGCGAGTCCGTCAGCCCGTGCAGCAGCACCACCACGCCGGCCGGCGCGGTCGACGGCTCCAGGACGTACGAGCGGTTCCAGTCGCGCGCGAAACGCGGCGGGTAAACGGGGCTGCCCTCGAAGTAGCGGTTGTACGGCAGGCGCGCATCCGGCTCGAGGACCTTCGTGACCTTGTCCCGCACGCTGTCGAAGATCGCCTGCTCCTGCGCCAGGTAGCGCATCCAGTCGGCCTGGTCGAGATCGGCCGCGCGCAGCTCCGCCGGCACGAACGTGTGCCAGGGCTGCAGCGGCGGTCCCTGGAGGGTCCGGTAGGTGCGGATGCCGAGCGCGATCGTGGTCAGCAGCAGGATCCCGATCAGCAAGCGGACGAGGATGCGTTTGAGGCGTGTCGTCATGGCCGGCAATGGCGCGCCACCCGCGGGCGGTGGCCGTTGATGGGCAAGTGCTTCGCGTCAGGAGCGCGCGCAGTGTAGAGGCAGCGGTCGGCCGTTGCCGGTGCCGGCCCGGAGTCGTTCAGGTGCACGTCGTCCGCAGCCGCCGCAGCGATTCGTCCGCCCGCGGCAGCACGGCCGGATCCTCGTCGGGGTAGTAGCGCTGCCCCGCCGGCAGCGCATCGCTGCCCCGAGGCGGCCAGCCGCGGACCGCGGTGACGCCGCCAACCAGCTTCGAGGCGTCGAGCGCACCGCTGTCGAGGTCGCGCTTGCACACCAGCAGCACCCCGTTGCCGGCAACGACGCGCTCGCGGACGGCGGCCAGCGCCTTCGGTGCCGTTGCCGTGAGCGCCTCGGTCTCCGGCGGCAGCGCCAGCAGGAAGAATCGCTGTCCGCCGGGGTTGCGCGACAGGCCGTCGCTGGCCGCCTGCTCGAAGCTGAACCCGGTCCCGGCGATGTACAGGCCGCCTTCCGCCTGCGCGCGAGCCAGGCAGGGCAATGCGGTGAACGTGACGGCCGCGAGGCCAAGGCATGCGAGGCGTGTTGTCATGTGCGGTCGGCAGTGGCCCATGGTGGCTCGGTTCGAGCGTCGCCCGGCGAATGATAGGCAACCGGCGGTTCGAAGCAGGGCTCCTGCGATGACCCAGTTGCACGGTGTGGGGCGGGGGCCTGGTTTGCCGCGAACGGCCACGGCGGCAACCTCGCCGTGGTCTCCGACCGAGTCGTTCAATCAATCGTCCCGGACGGACCGCGCCAACGATCGTCCGCTGATTCCCTGCCACCGCTGCACCGCGAGCTTGGTGCGCGCGGAACCGAACCGCCACGGGACCTCATGCTCTTCCCGGTACTCGCGGCAGTGATCTTCCACCGGCCGTCGCGGGCCGGCGGCGCCGCGGGCGACACTCAGGCAACGGTTCGTGGCCGGCTCGGCGCTGCGACCGGCGCCACCTCGTGAGCGTCATGCCACCGGCCAGCCGCATCCGGCCCGAAAGGGTCCGGTCGAAACGCATCAGGCGCAGAACGCAACCCGCCTGCCGCAGCGCGTTCCGGTGCGGCGCGCGGCGCGACTACTTCTCGCCTTTTGCCGCGGCGGTGTCCACGCGCTCCTGCGGCGACGCCGCCGGCTTCGTCCTCGACTGGATGGCGATGATCACCGGCACCAGCACCGAGGCGACGATGCCGGCGGCGAAGCCGTTGTTGTAGAGGTTCAGCCCGGCGTGCACCGGCCCCACCGTCAGCGCGGCGGACGAGTGGATGAAACCGGCCACGATGCCCCAGTGCCAGCCGAAGCGGCCGGCGATCGGCGCCAGCGTGGTGCCGAACAGCGCCGCCAGCAGGATCGACGGATCGTCGATGTTCCACGGCTTGAAGAGCGAGCCCAGGAAAACGCCGGCCATGATCGGGACGATGTTGCGCGGATGCTTCCCGAACGCGGCAAAGCCGACGATGGTGAAGATGGCCCCGATCACCGGGCCGTTCAGTTCGCCGCCGACGGCGACGATGTAGGCCATGCCGATCGCGCCGCAGACGCCCATGTTGGCCAGCGTCGGGCCGATGCCCGCCAGGGCGATGAAATCGGTGGGTGACTGGCCGGTCGAGGCGATCACCGTCTTCAGTCCGGACGGAACACCGCGGTCGAACCAGAACCCGACCGCGACCATCGAGGCGAACACGAGCGCGAGAAAGGTGCCGAGCAGGACGTTGTTCCCGGTGGTCCAGATGAAGACCGGGTTCGGCACGAAGCCGTAGGACTTGTACAGCGCCACCACCAGCGTGCCGACCAGGCCGGCGGTGAAGCCCATGTTGTACAGGCTGTGACCCATGTGGGCCTTGAACAACTGCGCCGCCGCGGGCGCCAGCACGAACCCGATGGCGAGCCCGGTGCCGATGGCCAGCGGCACGGCGACCGCCGGCGCGAGGCTGCCGCTGAACAGGATCTCGGAGAAGATCGGCGCCAGCGCGACGCCGAAGAACGCGGTGTTGATATGGGTCGCGAAGGCCTCGCCCATGAAGCGCGCATACAGCGCGACGCCGATGACGATCGGCCAGATGTTCAGCAGGTTCTTGCCGAACAGCGCGAAGCCGAGCACCAGGAACAGGCAGGCGACCGCCGCCCCGGTCATCCTGGCGCCGGTGCGGTCGTAGAACAAACAGGCGCAGAGCGTCAGCAGGCCGGCATTGACGCAGCCGGCGCCGATGCCGCCGACGCCGAAGTAGTCGGTGAGCAGCGTGTCGCGCGAGGTGATGATCGCCGCCAGCCCGCGCGCGACGTCGGCCGGACCATCGACGGCCAGGCCGAAGACGACGAACGCCGCCGCGTAGGCAGCGACGATGCCGAGGATGGTCCGGTCGGAGACCGGCGTCGGAGGAGGCTGGGCTGCCGGGTCGTTCATTTGTTCATGTGGCGATAACAAAAGGGATCCGCTATTGACGCTGGCGGCGCCGGTCAGCTAGGTTGCCGAGGTTCGTCGGCCGACGGCCAACAACCGGGGAGACTCACATGCAACTGACGCCGAGGGAGTTCGACAAGCTGCTCGTCTACATG
>CAYLZU010000156.1:0-7424 GCA_964388005.1 uncultured Burkholderiaceae bacterium | reverse complement strand
CCTCAACCGGGACTGGCAGCGCTTCTACGGCGCCGAGATCGGCTGGCGGCCCAACGAGCGAACCAATCTGGACGGCTACTGGGAGGATCGTCTGTTCGGAAATTCCTGGCAGCTGACATTCAGCTACCGCCGGCCGAGGACGGCCTTCACCTTCAACAGTTCCCGCCTGCTGACGACTACGCCGCAGCAGTTCGCCACTTTTCCCGGGCTCGCCAACCTGGTGTCGCTGCTCGATGCGGCCTTCACGACGCGGATCCCCGACCCGGTCGCCCGGCAGCGTGCGGTCAATGACTTTCTCTCGCAGACGCAACTGCCGCGGGAACTGCTGACGCCAATCATCATCAACAGCGAAGGCTTCCGGGTCACCGAAAGCAACGACGCCAGGTTCGTCATCTTCGGTCAGCGCAATTCGCTTGCGTTCAATCTGTTCTGGACGAGCACGGAGTCGATTCCGGGTCTGGATGCAGCGCTGCCGGCGACCTCGAAGACCCTGCAGAAGGGCTCCGAGGTTGTCTTCAGGCGGCGGCTTTCGCCGACGTTGAGCGGCAGCGCGACGGCAAGCTGGCGCAACACGGTCAATCAGCTCGATCGCCAGCAGGAAACGACGCAGAAGCAGTTGCGGCTCGACGCGACCTGGAATCTCGGTCGCCGACTCGACGGCACCCTCGGCGCGCGCTACCAGTGGATCACGTCGACCGTGAACAATGACGCCGTCGAGGGCGCGGTCTTCGCCACGCTTTCGTATACCTTCAACTGACGGGGCGGTCGATGTACGAAACCTTCTACGGTCTGACCGGCAAGCCGTTCCAGCTCAATCCGGACCCGGCGTTCCTGTTCGCCAGCAAGGGACACGCGAGCGCCTACGCCTACCTGAAGTACGGCGTCTTCCAGGGCGAGGGCTTCATCGTCGTCACCGGCGAGATCGGCGCTGGCAAGACCACCCTGGTGCGGGCGCTGCTCGAGGAGCTCGATCCGCGCCGCGTGGTGGCGGCGCAGCTGGTCAGCACGATGCTCGATTCCGACAACCTGCTGCGCGCCGTGGCCACCGCCTTTGGCCTGGCGGTGCGCGGCGAGGACAAGGCGCACCTGCTGGCTGGACTTGAGGCCTACCTGACGTCTCTGGTGACACAGCACAAGCGGGCGCTGCTGGTGGTCGACGAGGCGCAGAACCTCACCGCGCAGGCGATGGAGGAACTGCGCATGCTCTCGAACTTCCAGCTCGGCGACCGCGCCCTGCTGCAGAGCTTCCTGGTCGGCCAGCCGGAACTGCGCGACCTGATGCGGGCGCCGACCATGCAGCAGCTGCGGCAGCGGATCATCGCCAGCTACCACCTCGGCCCGATGGACAAGGCCGAGACCCGCGCCTACGTCGAGCACCGCCTGCAGCGGGTCGGCTGGAAGGGCGATCCGACGATCGACGATGATGCATTCGCGCGTATCTTCGATGCCACCGGCGGCATCCCGCGGCGGATCAACCAGCTCTGCAACCGACTGCTGCTAGCCGGCTACCTGGCCGAGAAGCATGCGCTGGCGCTCGCCGATGTCGACGAGGTGGCGCGCGAGATCGGGACCGAATTGAGCGCCGATCCGGCCCGCGCGCCGGTCATGGTGCTGCCGACCGCGCAGCAGCGGACCTCCGGTACCGAGGGAGCGCCGTTCGACTTCGCCTCGCTGGCGGCGATGGTCGATCGCATGGACGGCAACATCGAGGTCATCCTCGACATCCTGCAATCGATCGTCCGGCCCGCGGGCCGCGACAAGTCCGGCGCCAGGTCCGGCGGCTCCTCGGGGGCGTGATGCTCGATCCGGTCGCCGCCGTCGGGCCGGTGCTGTGCGTCGTCGGCGCCCGGCCCAACTACATGAAGATGGCGCCGCTGCTGCGCGCCTTCGCCGCCGAGCGGACGATGCCGCGCGCGCTGCTCGTGCACACGGGGCAGCACTACGACTTCGCGCTGAACGAGCGGCTGTTCGCCGACCTCGGTCTGCCGGCTCCGGAGGTCAATCTCGAAGTCGGCTCGGCTTCGCACGCGGTGCAGACGGCCGAGGTGATGAAGCGCTTCGAGCCGCTGCTCGACCGCCATGTGCCATCGTGCGTCGTGGTCGTCGGCGACGTGAATTCGACGCTGGCCTGCTCCCTGGTCGCCGCCAAGCGCGAAGTGCCGGTGATCCACGTCGAAGCCGGCCTGCGCAGCTTCGACCGCTCGATGCCGGAGGAGATCAACCGCGTACTCACCGACCAGATCGCCGACGTCCTGTACACCACCGAGCGCGACGCGCTGACGAACCTCGTCCGCGAAGGCATCGACCCGGCGCGCGTGCACTTCGTCGGCAACGTGATGATCGACTCGCTGCGCGCCGTGCTCGCCGCCGCCGTGCCGCCGGCGCGCGCCCTGGCTGCCGAGGGCGTCGACGCGCAGCGGATCGCGGCGGGCTATGGTCTGGTGACGCTGCACCGGCCGTCGAACGTCGATGCGCCGGATGCGCTCGCGGCGCTGCTCGATGCGCTCGCCGCCATTGCCCGCCGGCTACCGCTGGTCTGGCCGCTGCATCCGCGCACGCGGGGGAACATCGAGCGCTTTGGCCTCGCCGGCTCGCTCGACGCGCCGGGCATGCTGTGCCTGCCGCCACAGGGTTATCCGGAGATCATCGGCCTGATGCGCGAGGCGCGAGTCGTGCTGACCGATTCCGGCGGCGTGCAGGAGGAAACCACCGCGCTCGGCGTGCCGTGCCTGACGCTGCGCGAGAACACCGAGCGGCCGGCGACGGTGGAGCAGGGCACCAACACGCTGGTCGGACGCGATCTTGCGGCTCTGCGGGCGGCGGTCGACGCGATCCTCGCCGGCGCCGGCAAGCGCGGCCGGCTGCCCGAGCTCTGGGATGGACAGGCGGCCGGCCGCATCGCCGCCCACCTGTCGCAGTGGCTGCGGTGCACGCGCCAGGCGAGGGCGGTCCGATGAACGCATCGGTGCCGATGGCGCTGATCAACGCGCTGACGGTCGACGTCGAGGACTACTTCCAGGTCTCGGCGTTCGACCACCACGTGCACCGCGATGCCTGGGAACGGATGCCGAGCCGAGTCGAACGCAACGTCGACGAGCTGCTGCTGCTGCTCGGCGAGCGTCGCGCCCGGGCCACCTTCTTCACCCTCGGGTGGGTGGCGCAGCGCCATCCGCAGCTCATCCGCCGCATCGTCGCCAACGGGCACGAGCTGGCGAGCCACGGGTTCGGCCATCGCCGTGCCAGCGATCTCGACCACGCCGCGTTCAGCGCGGACATCCGCCGCGCCAAGACTTTGCTGGAGGACGTAAGCGGCGCCGCGGTGATCGGCTACCGCGCCCCCAGCTTTTCGATCGACCGCCGCAACCTGTGGGCCTTCGACTGCATCGCCGCGGCCGGCTACCGCTACAGCTCGAGCGTTTACCCGGTTCAGCACGACCACTACGGCATGCCCGACGCGCCGCGCTTTCCGTACCGGGTGTGCGACGGGCTGCTGGAGATTCCGGTCACGACGACACGTCTGTTCGGACGCAATCTGCCCGCCGGCGGCGGCGGTTACTTCCGGCTGGCGCCGTACAGGATGTCGCGCTGGGCAATTGCGCGCGTCAACCGGCGCGAGCAGCGGCCGGCGATCTTCTACTTCCATCCCTGGGAGATCGACCCGGGCCAGCCGCGCGTCGACGGTGTCGGCATCAAGACGCGCTTCCGCCACTACCTGAACCTGCATCGCACCAAGGCACGCCTGACCCGGCTGCTGAGCGACTTCGAGTGGGACCGGGTCGATCGCGTCTTCGACGTGGAGGCGCCGTGAACATGGCGGATGCGCCGGCAGTGGCCAAGGTGCGCGTGCGGCCCGCGGCGGCGGCCGACGAGTCGCGCTGGGAGTCCTTCGTCGAGGTCTGCCCGGCCGCGACTTTCTTTCACCGCATCGGCTGGAGGCGGGTGATCGAGGACGTTTTTCGCCATCGCACACACTACCTGCTGGCCGAGCGCGGCGGCGAGGTGGCCGGCGTGCTGCCGCTGGCGCAGCTGAAAAGCCGGCTGTTCGGCCACTCGCTGGTGTCGCTGCCGTTTGCCGTCTACGGTGGCGCGGCCGCGGGCGACCCGTCCACCGTCGCGGCACTGCACGCCGCAGCGGTCGAGCTCGCGCGCGAGCTCGGCGTCGGCCACCTCGAACTGCGCAATCTCGGCCGCACCGAGCCGGAGTGGCCGCAGCAGGACCTCTATGTCACCTTCCGCAAGCCGATCCTGCCGGATGTCGAGGCCAATCTGCTCGCGGTCCCGCGCAAGCAGCGGGCGATGGTGCGCAAGGCGATCGGCCGCGGCCTCTCCAGCGAGGTCGATTCCGGCATCGACCGCTTCTTCAACCTGTATGCCGACAACGTCCACCGCCACGGCACGCCGCCGTACCCGAAGCGCTACTTCGAAACCCTGCGCGAGACCTTTGGCGATGCCTGCGAGGTGCTGACCGTGCTCGACCCGCGCGGGCAGCCGATATCCGGCGTGCTGTCGTTCTACTTCCGCGACGAGGTGCTGCCGTACTACGCGGGCGATCTGGCGGCGGCGCGCGATCTCGCCGCCAACGACTTCAAATACTGGGAGCTGATGCGCCGCGCCTGCGAACGCGGCCTGCGCGTGTTCGACTACGGCCGCTCCAAACGCGGCACCGGCTCCTTCGATTTCAAGAAGAACTGGGGCTTCGAGCCGACGCCACTCGCCTACGAGTACAAGCTGCTCAGGCGCGGCGCGATTCCGCAGAACAATCCGGCCAATCCGAAGTACCGCGCCATGATCGCGATGTGGCGGCACCTGCCGCGCGGCGTGGCCAACGCGCTCGGGCCGGCGATCGTGCGGAATCTTGGGTGAGGGCGACGCAAGTGATGCTGCCCGCCTCCCATTTCGGTGTCGTTCCCGCGCAAGCGGGAACCCAGTGTCTTCGATTGAAACGACGCTGGATCCTCGCTTTCACGAGGATGACGCGGGTCTGTTCGTTGCGGGCCGGCGGAGGCGGATGAGATGCAACCGCTGCTGTACCTTCCGCACCGCGTGCCGTACCCGCCCAACAAGGGCGACAAGATCCGCACCTTCCACCTGCTGCGATTCCTCAGCCGGCACTACCGCGTCTATCTCGGCACCTTTGCGGATCTCCATGACGACCTCGCGCACGAAGAAGCGCTGCGCGAGCTCTGCGCCGAAGTGAAGTTGATTCCCCTGTCGCCGCTGCTGGCGCGTGCGCGCTGCACCGGCGGGCTGCTGCGCGGCGAGCCGCTGACGCTGTCGTACTACCGCAGCGCCGAACTGCAGCACTGGGTCGACCGCACCGTGACCGAGCAGGGCATCGGCAGGGCGGTGACCTTCTCGTCGATGATGACGATGTACCTGGACCGTCCCGGAGCGCCGCGACTGGTCGCCGACTACTGCGACGTCGATTCGCAGAAGTGGGCACAGTTCGCCGAGAGCCGCGGCTGGCCGGCGTCGCTGATCTACGGCCGCGAGGCGCGCACCCTGCTCGCCTTCGAGCGCCGCATGGCGCTGCGCGCCGTGGCCTGCACCTTCGTCTCGTCGGCCGAGGCGGAGCTGTTCGCGCGACTGGCGCCCGAGTGCGCATCGCGGCTGCACGCCATCGGTAACGGCGTCGACTCCGACTACTACTCGCCGCTGCCGGACCGCGCCAGCCCCTACGGCGCAGGCGAATTGCCGATCGTCTTCACTGGCGCCATGGACTATTGGCCGAACATCGACGCTGTCACCTGGTTCGCGGCCGAGGTCATGCCGCGCATCGTCGAAGCCGTGCCCGCGGCGCGCTTTTACATCGTCGGCATGAGTCCGGCGGCGACGGTCAGCGCGCTGGCAGGGTCGCACGTGGTCGTCACTGGCAAGGTCGCCGACGTTCGCCCCTATCTGCAGCATGCGCGGGTGGCGGTGGCGCCGCTGAGGGTGGCACGCGGGGTCCAGAACAAGGTCTTCGAAGCGATGGCGATGGCCCGGCCGGTGGTTGTGTCCGCAGCGGTGGCGCAGGGCATTCACGCCGCGCCGCTGGCCGAATTCGACGTCGCCAGCGACGCGCATGAGTTCGCGCGCAAGGTGCTGGAACTGATGGACCCGGCGGTCGGCGATCGGATGGGCCGCCTGGCGCGGCAACGTGTACTCAGCGATTACAACTGGGACGCGCAGCTGGCGCGTTTCGGCGAACTTCTGGACGGCTCCGGCGAGCGTCTGCCAATGACCGGTTGATCCCGATGCATGCTGAACCCCAGATCGAACTGAAGATCGCGCAGGCGGCGGCCCAGCGGCAGTGGCAGGCGTTTGGCCTCGTGATGGTGGCGCTCGCGGCGGTGCTGGCGGTGTTCTGGCCGACGCTGCGTTCGATGGTCGAGATCTGGGACCGGTCGGAGACTTTCACTCACGGCTGGTTGGTCATCCCGGCCTTCGTCTGGTTCACCTGGGAGCGCCGGCAGCGGCTGGCGACGATTCCGCTGCGGCCGTTCTGGCCGGGGCTTGCTGCGGTGGCCCTCGGTGGCTTCGGGTGGCTGGTCGCCAATGCCGCCGGCGTGGCCGTGGTCGAGCAGCTGGCGATGATCGGCCTCATCGCCGCCTGCATTGTCACCGTCTTCGGCTGGCGCTTCGGCTGGGAGCTGGCGTTCCCGCTGGCGTTCCTGTTTTTCGCCGTGCCGATGGGCGAAGCGCTGATCCCGCCGATGATGGAGATGACCGCCGATTTCACCGTCGCGGCGCTGAGGTTCACCGGCATCCCGGTCTACCGGGAGGGTCTGTTCTTCGTCATTCCGTCAGGCAACTGGTCGGTCGTCGAGGGCTGCAGCGGGCTGCGCTACTTGATCGCTTCGGTGACCGTGGGTTGCGTCTTCGCCTATCTCTACTACCGCTCGCTGTGGCGGCGGCTGGCCTTCATCGCCGCGTCGATCGCGGTGCCGATCGTCGCCAACTGGTTCCGCGCCTACATCATCGTGATGCTCGGCCACCTCAGCGGCAACCGGATCGCTGCCGGAGTCGATCACCTGATCTACGGCTGGGTCTTCTTCGGTTTCGTCATGCTGCTGCTGTTCTGGATCGGGGCGCGCTGGCGCGAGGACGACGAGCCGGTCCCGGCCGACCCCCGCGCCGGTTCGGCGAGCATCGCCCTTCCCGGCGCTGGGCTGTGGGCGGTGGCCGCGGCCGCGGTGGCGACGCTGCTGCTGGTCGCCGCGTTGCCGGCCTGGGCGGCCTATCTCGATCACCGCGCCGATGCGGATGCGCGCGTCATCGAACTGGCGCCGCCGCAGGATGCCGGCGGCTGGCAGCGCCAGCCCGAGCAGTTGACCGAATGGCGGCCGCGCTACAGCGGTGCGGCGGCGAGCGTGTTCGAGACCTACGCCCGCGGCGAGCAGAAGGTGGCGCTGTACGTCGCCGTCTATCGCAACCAGCAACCG
>CAYLZU010000155.1:0-7485 GCA_964388005.1 uncultured Burkholderiaceae bacterium | reverse complement strand
CGCGTCGCACTTCGTGGGTCGCGTCGTTTCGAAACCTGTGGGTCGGAACACTAGGAGCCGGCGACCCCGGCCCCTTGCTCCCGGTCAGCCCCTCGAGCTGCCGCCGGCGGGCTGCCGCGACGACCGGCAGCCGCCGCGCACTGCGCGCGCCGTTTACGGCGAGGCCAGTTCGTCCCGCGCCTGTTCCAGATGGGCGACATCGGCCCAGTCGACGATCCCGAGGCGAAGCGGGCCGCCGACCGCATGCAGCCGGTTGATGCTGGCGTTCAGCATCAGGTGGTCGCGCGGTGCGTCCCAGGCGAGGCTTCTGGCGTGCCGATAGACGATGTCGAGCACGCCGCCGTGGGTGACGACGGCGACGGTGGCGCCGGCATGGGCGGCGACGATTTCGCCGAGCGCGGCGAGCACGCGGTCGATGAACTCGCGCCCGGACTCGCCGCCGGGAATGCTCCAGTCGACATCGCGGGCGCGCCACGCCGCCAGTTCATGCGGGTGTTCGGCGGCGATCTCGTCGAGCGTCTTGCCTTCGAAGATGCCGAAGGCGCGCTCGCGCAGGCGGGCATCGGCGACCATCGTCAATCCGTGCGCATCGGCCAGTGGCGTGCCGGTCATCCAGGCCCGCGCCAGGTCGCTGGAGAAGATCGCATCGATCGCTACGCCGGCGAGGCGCTGCGCCAGCCGGCTGCTCTGCCAGACGCCGGTCGCCGACAGCGGCACGTCGAGCCGGCCCTGGATGCGATGCTCGGCGTTCCACGCCGTCTCGCCGTGGCGGATCAGCAGCAGCGTGGTCTGCGCGCCCGTCATCGGCCAGCCTTCGGCTTGACCTGCAGCCAGAACGTCACCGGTCCCTCATTGATCAGCCCGACCTGCATCGATGCTCCAAAGACCCCCGCCGCCACATCGGGGAGCAAGGCCCTCGCCCGGGCGAGGAAGTAGGCGAACAGCCGCCCGCCCTCGGCCGGCGGCGCGGCCGGAGAGAAGCTCGGCCGCGTGCCGCTCGCGGTGTCGGCGGCGAGCGTGAACTGCGGCACCAGCAGCAGGCCGCCGCAGACGTCGACAAGGCTCAGGTTCATCCTGCCCTGGGGGTCGGGAAAGAGACGGAAGGCGAGCAGCCTGGCGAGCAGTGCATCGGCCTCGGCTTCGGCGTCGTTGCGCTCGGCGCAGATCAGCGCCAGCACACCGGCGCCGATGGCGCCCACTTCCTGTCCGGCCACGCGGACGTTCGCTTGCGACACCCGCTGAATCAGCGCGATCATCGGACGCATTCTAAGGAGAGCGCCATGCCCGATGCCGTCGAACCGCAAGCGGCGTCGCAGCCGATGTCACCGGCCGCGTCGGCGGCCCTCGCGGCCAGGCATTGCGCCCCCAATCAGGCGCCCGAACTCGTGCACGTCAACCTGTACGAAGCCGACCGTGCGTTGCGGGAGGCGGTGCACCGCGCGGGCGCGGAGTGGGCGCAGGAGGAGCTGCGGCAGCTCGGCGCACGGGCCGCGGATCCGGAGGTGATCGAGCTCGGCTTCCTCGCCAACCGCCATCCGCCACAGTTGCAGACGCATGACCGCTTCGGCAACCGCCGCGACGTGGTCGAGTTCCATCCCGCGTATCACGAGCTGATGCGGCTCGCCTGCGAATCGGGGCTGCACTCCAGCCCATGGGCCGAGCCGAGGCCCGGCGCGCACGCCGCCCGCGCCGCGGCGGTGCTGCTGTACGGCCAGGTCGAGTGCGGCACCCAGTGCCCGGTGACGATGACCTATGCCGCCACCGCGCTGCTGACCCGGCACGCCGATGCGCTGCCGGCGCTCGCCACGACGTGGCTGCCGCGCATTCATGCCCGCGCCTACGACCGCCGCTTCGCGCCGGTCGAGGACAAGCGCGGCGCCACGATCGGCATGGGCATGACCGAGAAGCAGGGCGGGTCCGACGTGCGCGGCAACCTCAGCATCGCCGAGCCGCTGGCGGCATCCGGGCCCGGGCAGCCGTATCGCCTCACCGGCCACAAGTGGTTCATGTCGGCGCCGATGTGCGATGCGTTCCTGGTGCTGGCGCAGGCGCCGGGCGGGCTGTCGTGCCTGTTCCTGCCGCGTTTCGTCGACGGCCGCGTCAACGCGCTGCGCTTCCTGCGGCTGAAGGACAAGCTCGGCAACCGCTCCAACGCCAGCTCCGAGGTCGAGTTCGACGGCGCCACCGGCTGGCTGCTCGGCGCCGAGGGCCGCGGCGTGCCGACCATCATCGAGATGGTCAACTTCACGCGCCTGGACTGCGCCCTCGGCTCGGCGAGCCTGATGCGGCAGGCGCTGGTGCAGGCGATCCATCACGCACGCCACCGCGCCGCCTTCGGGCGCAGGCTGGCGGAGCATGCGCTGATGAAGAACGTGCTCGCCGACCTGGCACTGGAATCGGAAGCGGCGACGTCGCTGACGGTGTGGCTGGCGAGCCTGTACGACCGGAACGATGCCGACGCGGCGTCGCTGCGGCGGCTGCTGACGCCGGCGGCGAAGTACTGGATCTGCAAGCGCGCCGCCGCCTTCGTCGAGGAAGCGATGGAGGTGCTCGGCGGCAACGGCTATGTCGAGGATTCGATCCTGCCGCGTCTGTATCGCGAGGCGCCGGTCAACTCGATCTGGGAGGGTTCGGGCAATGTGATGTGCCTGGACGTGCTGCGGGCGCTGCGCCATGACCCTGCCGCCGCCGAATCGCTGGCCGCGGAACTGGCGCCAGCGCGCGGCGCCGGTGCGGCCTTCGATGCCGCCGCCGACGCCCTGCTGGCGCAGCTGCGGGCGCCCGTCGGCGAAGCCGACGGGCGGCGGCTGGCCCAGCAACTGGTCCTCGTTGTTCAGGCCGCCTTGCTGACCCGGCATGCGCCGGCGGCGGTCGCCGACGCCTTCCACGGCTCGCGGCTGCGGCGCCTGGGCGGCAGTTTCGGCACCCTGCCCGGCGCCGATTTCGAGGCGATCGTCAGCCGCGCCTGGCCCGGCTGAGGCCCGCGTTCAGGTCACGATCACCCGCGCCCACTTGCGCTTGCCGACCTGCACGACGTAGGTGCCGGGCCGGATCAGGAGCGCGCGGTCGGCGACCTTCTCGCCGTCGATCCTGACGCCGCCCTGTTCGATGTTGCGCACCGCCTCCGAGGTCGACGGCGCCAGGCTCGCCTGCTTCAGCAGCGCCGCCACGCCGATGCCGGCGCCGGACGATTCCACCGCCACCTCCGGCATGTCGTCCGGTATCGCGCCGAAGCGGAACCTCGACATGAATTCGAACTCCGCCTGCTCCGCGGCGCGCGCCGAGTGGAAGCGCTCGACCATCTCCTTCGCCAGCAGCACCTTGATGTCGCGCGGATTGCGACCTTCGGCCGCCTGCCGTTTCAGCGCCGCGATCTCCTCGTTCGAACGCCTCGACAGCAGGTCGTACCAGCGCCACATCTGCTGGTCCGAAATCGACATCACCTTGCTGAACATCTCGAACGGCGGCTCGGTGATGCCGACGTAGTTGCCCTTGCTCTTGCTCATCTTCTCGACGCCGTCGAGCCCTTCGAGCAGGGGCATGGTCAGGATGCACTGCGGCTCCTGGCCATAGTGGCGCTGCAGCTCGCGGCCGACCAGCAGGTTGAACTTCTGGTCGGTGCCGCCGAGCTCGAGGTCGGCGTGCAGCGCCACCGAGTCATAGCCCTGCATCAGCGGATACAGCAGCTCGTGCATCGCGATCGGCTGGTTCTCGCGCATGCGCCGGGCGAAGTCGTCGCGCTCGAGCAGCCGCGCCAGCGTGTACCTGGCCGCCAGCCGGATCATGCCGTCGGCCCCGAGCGGCAGCGACCACTCGGAGTTGTAGCGGATCTCGGTCCTCGCCCGGTCGAGCACCAGCGAGGCCTGCTCGAAGTAGGTCCTCGCGTTGGCCTCGATCTCCTCGCGCGTCAGCGGCGGCCGCAGGGTGTTGCGCCCCGACGGATCGCCGATCATCGCGGTGAAGTCGCCGATCAGGAAGATCACCGTGTGGCCGAGGTCCTGCAACTGACGCAGCTTGTTCAGCACCACCGTGTGGCCGAGGTGGATGTCCGGCGCGGTCGGATCCAGCCCCAGCTTGCAGCGCAGCGGCCTGCCGGTGGCGCGGCTGCGCGCCAGCTTGTGCAGGAACTCGGACTCGATCAGCAGCTCGTCGCAGCCTCGCCTGACGAGCGCCAGCGCCGCCTCGACCTCGGCGGTGATCGGAAATTCGGTTTCCGGGTTGGACATGGCGTTGGCTGCCGCGAAGGCCGCGCCGTCTGATTGGCGTTTGTGGCCGGCCGGCAGTCTAATTGACGCCTTCTTCGGGATGGAGCCGCGCCTTGCCCGCAGCACCGCTCTACGTCGGCCTGATGACCGGCACCAGCCTCGACGGCATCGATGCCGTGCTTGCCGAGTTCACGCCGACGCGGCCGTCGCTGCGAGCCCACGTCCATCACGAGCTCGCCGACGACCTGCGGGCGACGCTGCTGGCGCTGAGCCACTCCGGCGCCGAGGAACTGCATCGGGCCGCCGTCGCCGGCGTGCACCTCGCGCATGCCTATGCCGCCGCGGTCGGCGACCTGCTGCTTGCCGCCGAGGTCGCGCCGGCCGACGTGCGCGCCATCGGCGCCCACGGTCAGACCGTTCGCCATCGCCCGGAAGCCGGCTACACGATCCAGGTCAACGCGCCGGCCACTCTGGCCGAGCTCTCCGGCATCGATGTCGTCGCCGACTTCCGAAGCCGCGACGTCGCCGCCGGCGGTCAGGGGGCACCGCTTGCCCCCGCCTTTCACGCCGCCGTCTTTCGCGGCCGCGCCCCTCGCGCGGTCGTCAACATCGGCGGCATCAGCAACCTGACCGGGCTTCCCGCGCTCGGGCAGGACTCGCCGGTGCTCGGCCTCGACTGCGGCCCCGGCAACATGCTGATCGACGCCTGGGCGCGGGAACATCTCGGCGAAGCGTTCGATCGCGATGGCCGCTGGGCGGCGACGGGCCGGGTCGACGGCGACCTGCTGTCGAAGCTGCTGGCGGAGCCGTTCTTCGATCTGCCGCCGCCGAAGAGCACCGGCCGCGATCTCTTCGACCACGGCTGGCTGCACCGTCGGCTGGACGGTGTTCGGCGCGATGCCGGCGACATCCAGGCGACGCTGACACAGCTGACGGCAACGGCCATCGGCCGCGCCGTCGAGCGCTGGTTTCCCGAGGCGGCCGACGTCGTCGTCTGCGGCGGCGGCGCCTTCAACACGACGCTGATGCGGATGCTCGCGGACGCCTGCGCGCCGCGCCCGGTCGTCGGAACGGACACGCTCGGGATACTGCCGGACCAGGTCGAGGCGATGGCCTTCGCCTGGCTGGCGCGGGAGTTCACGGAACGGCGTTGCGCCAATCTGCCCGCGGTCACCGGCGCCCGTGGGCCGCGAGTGCTCGGCGCGCTGTACCCGCGCTGACGGCAGAGCCGCCGCGCGGCGGATCGGAAGCCGCTATGAAAACGGGGCGCCGGCGGCGCCCCGTTCGGCGGCGATGGTCGCGCTCAGGCGCTGAACGACGAGCCGCAGCCGCAGGTCGTGGTGGCGTTCGGGTTCTTGATCACGAACTGCGCGCCTTCGAGGTCTTCCTTGTAGTCGATCTCGGCGCCGACCAGGTACTGGTAGCTCATCGAATCGATCAGCAGCGTGACGCCGTTTTTCACCATCGTCGTGTCGTCCTCGTTGACGACCTCGTCGAAGGTGAAGCCGTACTGGAACCCCGAACAGCCGCCGCCCTGGACGAAGACGCGCAGCTTCAGTTCCGGATTGCCCTCTTCATCGATCAGCTGCCGGACCTTGGCAGCGGCGGAATCCGAGAACAGCAGCGGGGCGGGCATTTCGACGGCGGCATTCATGAACGGACCTCCTGTGCGGACGACGGAAATGTATAGGCGGGTCGCCCGGAGTACAACCGGGCATCTCCCTGCGGAAGGCTAGGTCTTGCCGGCGCCGGCGGCGGCCACGGCGAGTTTCGGACCGATCCGCGACTCCTGGGCGCCGGACTCGTGGACGAGCCGGCCCTCGACCACCGCACCCTGGTGAATCTCCAGCGCCCGGTAGCGCACATCGCCGGTGATCCGGGCCGTCGGCTGCAGTTCGACCAGCTCGGTCGTGTACACCGGGCCGGTGATCCGTCCGGCCACCACGAGGTGGGCGGCGCGCACCTCGCCTTCGACGCTGCCCTTCTCGCTGATGACGAGCATGCCGGCCCCTTCGCCGCCGACACAGCGCACCGAGCCCTGCACGGTGCCGTCGATACGCAGGCCGCCGGCGAAGGTCAGGTCGCCGACGAGGGTGGAACCGGCGCCGACCAGGCTGGCGATGTGCTTGTCACCGTTGCGCTTCTTGCCGAACATGGCGTGCCTCCTCCCCGCCGATCACAGCGGAAACGTCTGCTGCGCGTGCGTCTGGCCCGCGGCGACCACGCGCACCACCACCGACCTCGGGGTCGCGCCTTCGGGCAGGGTCAGCGTGCCTTCCACCCGCTGATAGTGCCGGAAACTGAGCTCCATTGCGCGGCGCGATTCGGGTACGGCCGGGTCGGGAACCTGCATCGCCTGGCTGCGGCCGTCGCGGACGAAGTTCACCTGCATCTGGACGGCGCCGACGAAATCGCGCTCCGGTTTGCCCGCCTGCTGCACCAGCAGCCGGTAGCGCATGGCCTCGGGAGATCCGTCCGGCTGCATGCGGAAACTGCGGATCTGGATGCCGCTGGCATTGGCCTTTGCCGGAAGCAGGCTCTCGAAGAACGACAGGTCCTCGCGCAGCCGGCCGGCCTCCGTGTTCAGTTCCGCCGCCTGCCGGGCGAGCTGCTCCTGCGCCGCACGTTCGACCTTGATCTGCGCTTCGAGGGCCGTCACCGTTGCCGTCAGCCGGCTGTGCTCCGCTTCCGATTCCCGCAACTGCGACCGAAGGCGCTCGACCTCCGCCTCCAGCGTGCGCCGGTCCGGGCCGCGGAAGCTGCGGCTGTACTCGTAGATCCCGACTCCGACCGCGGCCGCCAGTGCCAGCATCAGGAACAGCAGGAGCCTTCGCAGCGGCAGCGGCAGCGTCGGCCGAACCGACACCGTCGGCGCGCCGAGCGTCAGCTTGCGCAGCAGGAGCTTCCACTTCATGGCGCCGCGGCTGTGCCCCTCTTGCGGATCCGGCGGTCTGCTCCGTCATCGGCCGCCGGGCGACCGAAGCTGCCTCCGGCCGCGGGCCCTCGGCGTCCGCTCGCAGGACAGGACGGGCGTGTCTCGTGCATCGGTGGTGTCGAGCCGCCTTTTGTTTCACGGCCGCGGCCGCTCGCCGCGGCCGTGAAGTCGCTGTCGGCGACAGCGAAGGCGAGTATAGGAGCGGCAAGTTGAACACGGCACCCGAAGGCGCCGTGCCGAACCTGCCCCGCTCTGCGCCGGGATCAGCGCTTGGAGAACTGCTTGCGCCGCCGCGCCTTGCGCAGGCCGACCTTCTTGCGCTCGACCTCGCGCGCATCGCGCGTG
>CAYLZU010000154.1:5260-7600 GCA_964388005.1 uncultured Burkholderiaceae bacterium | reverse complement strand
CGTCGACCGAGTCGGCACGGCCGTAGCCGGCGGTGATCAGCGGGATCTTGTCGGTGGCGGTCTTGTCCGTCAGCGCGAAGGTGATGCCGGTCGACAGCGGCTGGAACACCGCCGCGCCGGTCGGACCCTTGCCCTTCAGCCGTTCGTAGCACTCGACGCCGCGGTCGGTGGCATAGCCTGTTTCGCACTCCTCGAAGATGATCTTCACCCCGCCGATGCCGCCGTCGCGGGCGTTGACGAGCTTCAGGTAGTCGGCATACCCGTTGGCGAACGGCACGCCGTTCGGCGCATAGGCGCCGGTTCGATACACGAGCATGGGGAAGAACTGCTCATTCGGCCCGGCGGCCGCCTTGGCGGGAGCCTTGCCCTTGTCCTGAGCCAGTGCGGCGCCGCTGCCCAGGGCAGCAACGACGCTCACCGCGGCCGCGAGGGCCTTGAATGTCGCGAGTCTCATGTTGCCTGTCTCCTTTCGATGGTCGTTGCCAGGGTGATTTGCCCGAGCGCTTTGGAAATCAATGCGGGAACGGCCACAGCCGCAGCTTCTCCTTGCCGATCGCCCACAGTCGCGCCAGACCGTGCGGCTCGGCAATGAGGAAAAACACGATCAGGGCGCCGAAGATGATGAACTCCAGGTGCGAAATCATCGCCGTCGACAGCGGAATGCCGAGCCAGTTCGGCAGCTGGTTCAGCAGCAGCGGCAGCAGGACGATGAAGGCGGCGCCGAAGTAGGCGCCGAGGATCGAACCCATGCCGCCGATGATGATCATGAACAGCAGGTTGAAGCTCAACGTGATGTTGAACGCCAGCGGCTCCCAGGCGCCGAGGTGGATGAAGCCCCACAGGGCCCCCGCCACGCCGGCGAAGAAGGAACTGACCGCGAAGGCCGACAGCTTGGCGTACAGCGGCCGGATGCCGATGACGCTGGCGGCCACGTCCATGTCGCGGATCGCCATCCAGGAGCGGCCGATGTGCGAACGGGTCAGGTTCTTGGCCAGCAGCGTCATCACCACCAGCACGCCGAGCACGAACCAGTACTTCTCCACCGGCGCATCGATGGTCCAGCCGAAGATCGTCACGTCCGCCGGCGACACCGAACCGGACGGCGAGTAGTTGGTGAACCACTTGACGCGCGCGAACATCCAGTCGATGAAGAACTGCGCCGCCAGCGTCGCCACCGCGAGGTAAAGCCCCTTGATGCGCAGGCTCGGCACCCCGAAGATGATGCCGACCAGGGCCGCGATCAGTCCCGCCAGCACCAGCACGATCAGGAAACTGATCCCGGGCACGCGAATCACCAGGTTGTAGGCGGCGTAGGCACCGACCGCCATGAAGGCGGCGTGGCCGAGCGAGATCTGGCCGCAGTAGCCGACCAGGATGTTCAGGCCGATGGCCGCGATCGCGAGGATCAGGAACGGGACGATCAGCGCCCGGAAGGCGTAGTCGGTGGCCAGCAGCGGCACGACGAGAAACGCCAGCGCCACCACGCCCCAGACGAAGAAGCGGTCCTGCGTGATCGGCAGCAGTTGCTGGTCCGACCGGTAATTGGTCTTGAACTGGCCGTTCTCTCGATAGAGCATGAGTCGCTGCGCTAATGATGCGGCCTGCGGCCGCGATGGCGGCGCTGCGCGCCGATGACGCCCACCGCGCGGGCCATGAACCCGTGCTCGGCTCGCGCCTTTTCATAGGCGGCGCAGCCGCCGTCATGCGAGCGCAGCGAGCGATCATTTCTCATGGCTACACACGATCAATGTGCTTCTCCCCGAACAGCCCCTCCGGCCGCACCAGCAGGAACGCCAGCGCGAGCGCATAGGCGAACCAGTTCTCGATGCCGCCGCCGGCGAGATCGAACATCTTGACCATGATCGGGCCGAGAAACACCTCGGCGAACTTCTCGCCGACGCCGATGATGAGCCCCCCGAGAATCGCCCCCGGCACCGAGGTCAGCCCGCCGAGGATCACCACCGGCAAGGCCTTCAGCGCCACCAGCGTCAGCGAGAACTGCACGCCGAGCTTGCTGCCCCAGATCATGCCGGCCACCAGCGCGACGATCCCGGCCACTGCCCAGACGATCACCCAGATGGTGTTCAGCGGAATGCCGATCGACTGCGCCGCCTGGTGATCGTCGGCCACCGCCCGCAGCGCCCGGCCGGTGGCCGTCTTCTGGAAGAAGACCGCCAGCGCCAGCACCAGCAGGCCGGCCACCAGCGCCGCCACCACGTCTTCCTGGTTGATCAGGATGCCGCCCTGGAACAGGCCATCGGCGATCAGCGTCGGCGTCTTCGGCATGCCGAGGTTGATCTCGTAGATGTCGCTGCCCCACACCGTCTGGCCGACGCCGTC
>CAYLZU010000154.1:0-5217 GCA_964388005.1 uncultured Burkholderiaceae bacterium | reverse complement strand
GTTGCCGACGAGCCGGCTCTCGATGCCGAGCAGCGGCGGGATCCACTCCGCCAGCCGCGCCATCGCCAGCGCGGCGAACAGCACCATCGCCCCCTGGGCGAAGTTGAAGACGCCGGAGGCCTTGAAGATCAGCACGAAGCCGAGCGCCACCAGCGAGTACAGGACGCCGGACATCAGCCCGCCGAGCAGCACCTCGACGTAGAAGCCAGGCGCGCTCAGGCCGAGCGCCAGCGGCGCCGCCATGCCGATCAGGATGCCGATGACGAGCGTGATGATCGGCCAGTTCTTCTTCAGGTTGCCCATCGTCCCGCGCCCCTGTCAATGCGCCACGCCGAGGTAGGCATCGATCACGGCCTGGTTCGCCCGCACCTCGTCGGGCGTGCCGTCGCCGATCTTCTTGCCGTAGTCGAGCACCACCACCCGGTCGGAAATGTCCATCACCACGCCCATGTCGTGCTCGATCAGCACGATGGTGGTGCCGAACTCGTCGTTGACGTCGAGGATGAAGCGGCACATGTCCTCTTTTTCCTCGACGTTCATGCCCGCCATCGGCTCGTCGAGCAGCAGCAGCCGCGGCTGCATCGCCAGCGCCCGGCCCAGGTCGACCCGCTTCTGCAGCCCGTAGGGCAGGCGGCCGACCGGGGTCTTGCGGTAGGCCTGGATCTCGAGGAAGTCGATGATCTGCTCGACGTAGGCGCGGTGCTCCAGTTCCTCGGCAAGCGCCGGCCCGACGCGCACCGCCTGCAGCAGGATGTTGCTTTTCATCCTCAGGTTGCGGCCGGTCATGATGTTGTCGAGCACGGTCATGCCCTTGAACAGCGCCAGCGACTGGAAGGTGCGGGCGATGCCCATCTCGGCGGCGCGGCGCGGGCTCATCTGGTCGAAGGTGAGCGGCCTGCCGTCATCGCCGCGGAACGTGATGCGGCCGAGCTGCGGCGTGTAGACGCCGTTGACCACGTTCAGCATCGAACTCTTGCCGGCGCCGTTCGGACCGATGATCGCCCGCACCTCGTGCTCGCGGACGTCGAAGGAGACGTCGGTCAGCGCCTTGACGCCGCCGAAGGCGAGCGAGATGTTCTCGACCTTGAGGATCACATCGCCGATGTGGCGTTCGCGGTTCGTCATTTGTTCGTATCGGCCCGCCTGACCGGCTCATCCTTCATCGACCACGCCGCGTTCGCCGCCGGCTTGATTCCGCCCTCCGCGCCCATCGGCCTGTTCGCCCCGGCGATCCACTGCAACACCATCGCCACGAACACGAACACCAGGCCGATGCCCGCCAGGCCGACGAGCAGCATGCCGTTGGCCAGCCCCCAGGCCGCCAGCGGGATGCCGGCAACGAGGCACAGCAGCGCCACCCAGTGCTTCGAAGACATGTGCCTGCTGTTCCCGCTACGAAAGACGATGGCGCCGCGCGCCCGTGATCGGCACGCCGCCGGCGCCGGGCACGACCGGCGCCGCAGGCGCCTCATGGGCCCGCTGGGTCGTCATCTGGTCGTCCATCATCACTCAGGCCGCCTTCGCCATCGGCGCGAACACCCTGGCATCGCGGATCTTCAGCGTGGCGCTGATCCTGCCGGTGCGGCCGTCCTCGAACTTCACCTGCGTCTCGATGAACTGCTCCTTCCTGCCGGCGTACAGCGCCTCGACGAGCACGGCGTACTTGTCCTGGATGAAGCGGCGCCTCACCTTGCGCGTGCGGGTCAGTTCGTCGTCGTCGGGGTCGAGCTCCTTGTGCAGGATCAGGAAGCGGTGGATCTGGGAATTGGCGAGCTTGCTGTCGGCGGCGAGGTCGGCGTTGACCTTCTCGACGCACTCGGCGATCAGGTCGAGCACCTCGGGCTTGCCGGCGAGGTCGATGTAGCCGGCGTACGGCAGGCCGCGGCGCTCGGCCCAGTTGCCCACCGCCTCGAAGTCGATGTTGATGAACGCGGTGGCCTGCGCCCGGCCATGGCCGAAGGCGACCGCCTCCTTGATGAACTGGAAGAACTTGAGCTTGTTCTCGATGTACTTCGGCGCGAACAGCGTGCCGTCAGCCAGTTTGCCGACGTCGTTGGCGCGGTCGATGATCTTCAGATCCCCGTCGGCATCGAGGAAGCCGGCATCGCCGGTGTGGTACCAGCCGTCGCTGTCGAGCACCTCGGCGGTGGCTTCGGGGTTCTTGTAGTACTCCTTCAGCAGCCCCGGGCTCTTCAGCAGGATCTCGCCGGAGTCCTGGATCCTCAGTTCCACGCCCGCGACCGGCGGGCCGACCGTGTCGGGCTTGACGCGGCCGTTCTGCTGGATGCAGACGAACACGGCCGTCTCGGTGGAGCCGTAGAGCTGCTTCAGGTTGATGCCGATCGAGCGGTAGAAGGTGAACAGATCCGGCCCGATCGCCTCGCCGGCGGTGTAGGCGACCTTGACCCGGCTCATGCCGAGCACGTTGCGCAGGGGGCCGTAGACCAGATAGTCGCCGAGCCGGTACAGCAGCCGATCGGAGAGCGCCACCGGCTTGCCGTCGAGGATGTCGGCGCCGACCTTCCTGGCCACGTCCATGAAGTAGTGGAACATCTTCCGCTTCAGGCGGCCGGCGTCCTCCATCCGGATCATCACCTGGGTGAGCAGGCCCTCGAACACCCGCGGCGGCGCGAAGTAGTAGGTCGGGCCGATCTCGCGCATGTCGTTGGTCACCGTCGAAGGCGACTCCGGGCAGTTGACGGTGTAGCCGGTCACCAGCGCCTGGGCGTAGGAGAAGATGTTCTGCCCGATCCACGCCAGCGGCAGGTAGGCGAGCACGTCCTCGTAGACGGTGAGCCCTTCCATCTCGGTACAGACGCGGGCGCGGTCGATCAGCGAGCGGTGCGTCTGCACCACCCCCTTCGGCTTGCCGGTGGTGCCCGAGGTGTAGAACAGCGCCGCGGTGTCGTCGGGCGAGCCCTTCTCGATTTCCTCGTCGACGAACTTCGGCTGCACCTGAAGCAGCCCCTCGCCCAGCTTGACCAGCTGCTCGTACGGCAGCAGCCCCTCCTGCGTGTAGTGCCTCAGCCCCCGCGGGTCGTCGTAGTAGATGTGCCTCAGGGCCGGGTGCTGCTCGCGCACCTCGAGCATCTTGTCGACCTGCTCCTGGTCCTCGACGATCGCGTAGGCGATCTCGGCGTTGTGGAACACGTAGACCATCTCGGCGGCGACCGCGTCCTGGTACATCGGCACCGGCACGCCGCCGAGCGACTGCGCCGCCATCATCGCGAAATACATCCGCGGCCGGTTCTCGCCGATGATCGCCAGGTGGTCGCCGCGGCGGAAGCCCTGCACGTGCAGGCCGGCGGCGAGCCTGCGCACCTCGTCGGCGACCCGGGCCCAGGTCCAGGTCTGCCAGATGCCGAGATCCTTCTCCCGCAGCGCCGGATGCTTGTCGCGCCACTGCGCGTGATACAGCAGCAGCCGCGGAAAGGTGTCGGGCAACGAGGCCTGGGCCTGTGCCATCACGATGTCTCCTGCTCTGATATTCGGGTGCGGCGCAGCATGGCCGCTGGCCGCTCCTCGGTCTTGTGACTGCGCCGAGACTCTACACAAACGCCGTGACCGGGCAACACCCGAACATCCCGGAACCTGCGCTGCGTCAACTTACACGCTCGCCCGCATCCGGCTCTGTCATCCGGGCGACAATCGCGCCATGACCGCGGTGAGCCTGGAGCAGATGCTGCGCGAGACGCGCTGGGGCGCCTCGCTGTCGGCCGAGCAGCTCGAGCGGGTCGCATCCGAATCGGCGGAGGTCGAGGTCCCCTCCGGCGGCTATGTCTGCCGCAGCGGCGAGCCGGTCGACGCCTGGCTCGGGGTCCTCGACGGCATGGTCAAGATGATGATCTCGACCCAGTCGGGCCGCGCCTCGACCTTCACCAGCATCCCGGCCGGCGGCTGGTTCGGCGAAGGCAGCCTGCTGAAGACCGAGCCGCGCCGCTACGACGTCGTCGCCCTGCGCGAATCCCGCATCGCCCGCGTGCCGCGACGCACCTTCGAGTGGCTGCTGAACACCAGCATCCCCTTCAACCGCTTCCTGCTGGTGCAGCTGAACGAACGACTCGGCCAGTTCATCGGCATGCTGGAGGCGCAGCGGCTGCACGACCCGGACGCCCGTGCCGCCCGCTGCGTGGCCGGGCTGTTCAACACCATCCTGTATCCGGGCATCGACAAGAAGCTGGAGGTGTCGCAGGAGGAGATTGGCTACCTCGCCGGCATCTCGCGCCAGCGCGTCAATCAGGCGCTGCACGCGCTGGAAGCGGCGGGGCTGCTGAAGGTCGAGTACGGCGCCATCGTCATCAACGACCTCGACGGGCTGCGGCGATACGGCTCGTAGGTCATCGGCGCCGGCATCCGCCGGGTGCTGACGTGGTCCGGGGTCGCGGCCGCTACCGCCGCGGCAGCGGCCGCACCGCTCGACAAGTCGCGCACGAGCCGCGGAACGGGCATCACGACCGTCGTTTCGCCCGCTTCGCGCCGCAGGTGCTGCGCTAGGCCGCGGCGCGTGGGCTCGCCGCACTGCCCGCCAGCAGCCCGCCGTCGACGTGAAACTCGGCGCCCGTGATGTAAGTCGATTCGTCGCTCGCCAGCAGAACGGCGACGGCGGCCACTTCCTCCGGCGTGCCGAAGCGGCGCAGCGGCGTGTCGGCGACGAATTCGGCCATGGCCGCTTCGCGCTGTGGACCTTCGCCGAGCAACGGCTCCCACATCGGCGTCAGGATGGCGGCCGGGTGGATCGAGTTGCAGCGCACCTTCAGCCCCTGCTCGGCGCAGTACAGCGCCACGGTCTTGCTGTGGTTGCGCACGGCCGCCTTGCTGCTGGCATAGGCCGCCGCGCCGGAGATGCCGACGATGCCGGATCGCGACGAGATGTTGACGATCGAGCCGCCGGCGCCAGCGGGCGGGGCGCGGCGCATCGTGCGCAGCGCGTGCTTGCAGCCGAGGAAGGTGCCGTCGAGGTTGGTCCGGTGCACCGCGTGCCAGTCGGCGAGCGAGGCGTGCTCCGGGTCGTGGCGCGCGCCCTGCTCGATCCCGGTGATGCCGGCGTTGTTGACCAGCACGTCGAGCCGCCCGTGTGCGTCGAGCACGTGCGCCATCGTCGCCGCCCACGCCAGTTCCTCGCGCACGTCCAGCCGGCGGGCGCTCGCCCGGGCACCGAGCGCGCGCGCCACCTCGTGCGCGCCGGCCTCGTCGATGTCGGTGACGATCACCGTCGCG
>CAYLZU010000153.1:7000-7652 GCA_964388005.1 uncultured Burkholderiaceae bacterium | reverse complement strand
CCGCGGGCCGACGAAACCGCGGCGCGCGCAACGCGCCGCGCCGGCGGCCGGGACCCGGTTCCGGACCGCCCGGCTTCGGCCGCGCCGGCGCCGCCGCCGGCGGTTCCGGCATCTCCGTGCAACTGCTCGACCACGCGCCCGAGGCTGGCCGCGAGCGCGGGTCGACCGATCGCCGCCGCCAGCTGCGCCAGGAGGTCGACCTGCGTGGCCACCGAATCCCACTCGCGAGCGTCGCCGCGCACCGATTCGCGCGCCTGCCGATAGCCGTCGACGGCGCGCTTGATCGCCTCCGGCGCCCGCGCCGGATCGTCGAGCGCGCCGGCAGCCGTCAACTCGATCAGCAGCGCATCGGCCGGCATCATCGCGTGCCAGAAGTCGCGCCGGTCGCGGAAGGCGGCGCGCGCGGCATCGCCGGCCTGCCGCGCCGCTGCTGCCGCCTCCCCGCGGCCGAGCAGGGCGTCGATCGCCAGCCGGTTGAGCAGGCAGTAAAGATCCGGGCGTGGCGTGTGGCCTTCGCCACGCCGATACCACTGGCGCGCCTCGTCGAGCGCCGTGAGCAACGCCCGCGCGTTGTCGTCGGCAAGGCCGCCAGCCGCGGTGGCGCCGCGCGCCAGCTTCGCCGCCAGCCGCTTGAAGGCGCTGCCGATCAGCC
>CAYLZU010000153.1:0-6990 GCA_964388005.1 uncultured Burkholderiaceae bacterium | reverse complement strand
CAGCGCTCCGCGGTCGGCAGCACCTCGTCGCCCGGTCTGGCGGCCACGAGAGCGACGAGGCGGCGGAGCCGGTCGGCGCCGCGACGCATCTCGTCGATCGCCGCGGGCGTATCGCCGGCGGCGCCATGGCGCACCTCGAGGTTGGCGAGCTGCTCGATCGCCCTGATTGGCACCCGGCTGGCATCGTCCTCGTCCTCGATCGCCCGCAGGTAGTGGGTGCAGGCAAGGGCGAGACCCTGCTCGCCGAGGCCGGCGTAGACGCGGGCAATGGCGTCGTTGACGTCGCCGCGCTGCCGCCAGTGCATCGGACCCCGGGCGAGCAGCGCGTCGACCTGACGCTGCAGCGCCGCCGGCGTCGTCGCCGGCGTGCCGCCGGAGCGCTTCAGCCACTCGCGCAACTGCTCGAGCTGATCGACCAGCTCCTGCGGCGCGACGAACGGCTCGATGCCGCGACCGCCGCCGCCACGGGGCCGCGACGGATCGATCAGGAAGCCGGGATCGCCGTAGGCCTGGAACGCGCCCCAGGTGTTGGTCGAGCGGAATGCATCCCAGGTGGCGCGGCGGGCCTCGAAGACCGCGGCCCCGAAGGCCATGCCGTCGTCGATCAGCTTGCGGTAGAAGACCTCGGCGAAGTGCTGGCTGGCGCGGTCGTCGACCGCCCAGCCGGCGACGATGACGGCGCGCACCCCCATCTCGATCAGCTCGCGCGCCAGGCTCGCCGCCAGCTTGTTGACCTCGACCCCGGGCGAGGCCGGCTGGCCGTCGATGGTGCCGAGGTGGCAGCAGTTGAGGAACACCAGGTCGGGCACCACTTCCATCTGCCCGACCTCGGCCGCGGTCAGCATCAGGCCGTCGGACAGCAGCACGCCGGTTCGCGCCTGCCCGTCGTCCGCCTGCAGCGCGAATTCGCCGTGGGCGGCGACGTGGACGATCCGGTACGGACGCTGGAACAGGCGGTTCAGCACGTCGATCGCCTGCTCGCCGACGCCGATCGACTCGACCAGCTGATAGCCGGCCGCGCGCAGGATGCGGGCGACCGCGTACGCCTCGGCTTCGGCGCCGGGCAGCGGCGGCGGGTCGGCCCGGCGTGCCGGCCGCCGTTTCTCCGGCGGACTGCCCGCGGCTTCGCTGCCGCCGTTGCCGAAGAAGGCCTCGGCGAAGCCCCGGGTCGACGGGTTGCCGATGACGTACGCCGCCCGGTCCATCGACGAGCGCACCTGCTGCCGCCAGCGGCCGCTGGCCAGTTGCCGCACCATCGCCGTGCGGATGGCCATCGGCTCATCGCCTGAGGCGAGCAGTTCCCACGGCAGATTGGCCGTCTTCTCGTCCACCAGCAGCGCCAGCGCGTCAGTCTGCCGCGCCGACTCCTTGAATCCCAGCGGCACCATCAGCTGGAACAGGGTCCGCGACAGGTCGCGGTTCCAGGCCGGCGAGTGCATCGACAGCCGCACCAGGGTGTCGATCAGGCCCGGCTGGCTCTGCACCAGCTCGGCCTCGGCGCGCGCGCGCTGCGCCAGGAAAACGTACTTCAGCTTCTCCGGCGCCGGCGCGCGCATGCCGGCGGGCGTCGCCGCGTCGGCCGGCCGCGGCGGACTGGCATCGGTGACGATCATCCGCGGCCAGTAGCCGGCGCTGCCCTGCACCTCGAGCCGCGGCCGCGCGCCGTCGCGCTGCGACAGTTCAGTCGCGGCTTCGACCCGCATGCCGAGGCTGCGCGCTTCGCGCGTCAGCCGCGCCGCGACGGCACGCAGTTCGCGGGCGGCGGTGATGGCGACATCGATCGATCGCTCGACGATCTCCAGGCGCACGATCGCCGCCTTGCGGCGCTGCTGGCCGGAGCCGAACTGCCGGTTCGCCTCCAGCACGCCGCGCAGGATCGCGTACACCGAATCGGCGACGCCGATGTTGGCGGTCGAACTGAAGCCCAGCAGCAGGCTGCACAGGCCGACCTCGAGCGGTGGCGCGTCGTCGCCGTTGGCGGCGCTCGCCCCGCCGTCGCGCTCGACCTTGGCCAGCAGGTAGCGCAGCGCCGCCGCCCGCACCGCCTCGGCGAGCGATGCCGAGGTCAGCTCGCCCCATTCGCCGAGCCCCGTCACCAGCGCGCCGCGCTGGGTGCCGCGGCTGCGCTCGAGCGGGTTCTGGTCGAGCAGCACGATCGTCGCCGTGCCCACGGCGCCCGGGTAAAGGCCCAGGTGGCGGCGCATCGTCAGCTCGTTGCCGACGACATCGCGGTCGATGATCTCCTCGGCGCCGGAGATCGGGTCGCGCTCGTAGTGGCCGACGAGGATCGGGTCGGCGGCATAGCGCAGATCCATCGCCGAGACGCCTGCCCGCAGCACTGCCGGCGCGGCGGCGCGGCGCGCCCGTGGGCGGCGCTCGGCGGCGCCGAGCAGGCTGCGCGCCGCTTCCTCGTCGGTCGGCACGGCCGCCGGGCCGGCGTCGTAGACGACGACGGCGGGCGGCGCCTCGCCGCGAACCGCGGCGCCGGGCCAGCCGCGCGGCAGCCGGTCGGTCACGCCGTCGGCCAGCAGCTGCTCCAGGGCCTCGAAGTGCTCGGAGGTCGCGGCCAGATCGCCGTGCGCGGCGTCCATCAGGTAGGCCTCGCCGATGCCGTCGACGCGGCCCGACGCCCACGACACCGAGCCGTCGCCTTCCGGCGTGCCGAGCATCTTGACCCGGTCGCCGGCGAGCGTGATGCCGCACGGCGTGTTCGCCGCCTTGCCACAAACGTAGATCACCTTGTCCGGATGCGCGCCCGGGATGCGCGGCGACTTGAACTCCGGCAGGTCCCACAGCGTGCGCGCCTCGTCGCACGCCGGCTGCGACGGCACGGCGACGCGGAAGTTGCCGAACCAGAAGTCGAATACCTTCGGCTTCAGGTCCTGCCACACCTGCGGGCGCAGGTAGTCGTCGACCGGCGTGCCGCCGTCGCGGAAGCCGGGCCGCGGCAGCAGCTGCAGCGCGCCGCGGAAGCCGGCGACGAGGTCGAGGGTGTCCTGCAGGTCGCCGCCCGAAAGCATCGTCAGCTTGCGCAGCGTGTCGCCCTTGCCGATCAGCATCTCGACCATCAGGTGCGAGCCCTGGTTGGGCGTGCCGAGCATCACGAAGCGGCTGCCGGCTCGGCCGAGGAACTCGTCCCACAGCGCCGGCTCGGCCGAGGCCATCGCGCGGGTGACGAGCCCGCCCATGCTGTGGGCGACGATGCGCACCGGCAGTCCGGCGGCGCGGGTGTCGGCGAGCGCATCGCGCAGCAGCGTCGCCAGAGCCTGCGCCGCGTGCTGCACCGGCCGGCGCCAGTCGTACGGGCAGGGCACGACCCGGTGCGATCGCGCCAGGTGGGCGCACAGGTCGGCATAGAACAGATCGAACAGCCGCTCGGCGCCGACCTTCGCCAGGCTCTCCGGCGTCCAGGCGAGCTTCTTCAACCCGCCCATGGCGATGTCGAGCGGATCGAACCAGACCCGGTCGCCGTTGCGCGCCAGGTGTGAACCCATGATTCCCGGCAGCACGATCACCACCGGTTGCGGCGCGCCGCCGCGCGCGCCGCCGGCCGGCATCGCGCCGCGCGGCTCGGAGAAGCCCCGCCCGAGCGGTTCGAAGCCAGCGACCGCCTGCGGATCGGCTGCGGTCAGCCAGCCGGCGAGCGCCGACCGCGAGTCGGCATTGCCGAAGTAGCTGAAGTGATCGACGCGCGGCCCCTGCACGAACAGGTGGCGCGCGTTGGACGGCCGCGCCACGCCGGCGTCCATCGATGCGGTGTCGACGACGAGATCGTTGTCCTGGCGCTCGAACAGCGTCCAGTCGGCGAGGAACTCCACCAGCCGCTTGAAGCGCGATGCGCCTTCGATATCGCCGGCAATGACGCCCAGGCGCAGGTTCTGCTGCGGCGCGGCCAGCCGCAGCAGCCGCGAGGCTGCCGAGCCGGGCAGCATCGGCTCCAGCCCGGGAACGCGGTTGGCGTCGGTCCGGTTGCGGGCGATCTCCAGCACGATGCGCTTCAGCGCCAGGTAATACGGGCTGGCGGCGAGCGTCGTGACGGCGCCGACGAGCGTCAGCAGGCCGGACAGGAACAGGTCGAGATTGGAGCCGGCGAGCAGCGTGCCGTTCACCGGCGCGGCGACGCGGACGTAGCGGCCGACGACGATGCCCCTGGCGCGCAGTTCGCTCGCAAGTGCCTGCAGGTCGCGGCGGTCGCGCGCGTCGGCCTCGTCGAGGTCGGAGGCGCCGGCGTTCTCGGGGGTGCGGAAGCGGCGGTAGCCGTCGATCAGCGTCTGCGTTGCCGCGGCGTCGCTCCAGTCGGCGGCGAGCAGGTCGCCGACGATGCCGCCGCGCGAGTGGGTGACGAGATCGATCCGCGCCCGCGCCGGCAGCGTCCGCGCCAGCAGCAGCGCATTCTCGATCGGGCTCTCCGAGAAGGTGCGGTGCTCGAAGGCGAAGACGCGGTCGCCGTACTGCGCCGCGATGCGGTCCCAGTCGAGCTGCGCCCCCGATGCCGCGCCGCGCAGGTCGCCGAAGCTGCCGCTGGTCGACGATGCGGTGCCGTGGATGAACACCAGCAGCGGTCCCGCGGCGGCGGCCTCGACCAGGCGGTGGTCGTCGATCGAGTAAGCCCGCGCCGGCTCCACCTCTGCGCCGTTCCAGCGGTACAGCCCTGGCCCATGCGGCAGCCGCCGCTCGATGGCCCACATCAGCGCCCGCGTCGCCAGCGCGCTGATGCCCCAGCCGGCGCCGTCGTGCAAAGTGTCGGCGAGCGCATCGCCGGCCCATTCGCGCACCTTCTCGATCGCCTCGTCGAGGATCGCGTCGGCCATATCGCTGCGGTCGAGCACGAACACCTTGCCGACCAGCCTTCCCAGCGAGTCGAGGATGCCGCGCGAGACGGCGCCGCGCGGCTGCACGGCGTCGAGCGCGATGCCGCGGCCGTGGACCGACTCGGGCGCGACGCGACGCAGCTCCTCTTCCAGCCGGGCGCCGCTGGTGATCAGCGTCGTGCCGTCGGGCAGTTCCAGCACCAGCACCTGGCCGGGCTCGACGCGCACGTCGACGTCGCGCTCCGCCGCTGCCGTCGAACGGCCGGCCGGCGTCAGGTCGTAGGCCTCGACCACGCGCAGGTAGTCGTCGGGCAGGAAGGGGTCGGCGATCCCGGTCGCGGCGCGGGCCGGGCCGCCGCGCAGCAGGGCCGGCAGCTCGGCCTGGCCGATGCGGCTGCCGGACAGCTTCAGGGTCAGCGTGCTGGCATCGGTCATCGCGGGCCTCGCGTCGGGTCGGTGCGCTGTTCAGGGATGGGTGTTCGATGGCGATGCGGACCGCATGCGCAAGGCGTCCGGGGGCGTCCGATCGACAGTGCCGCGGCTCATCAGCGGCGCCAGCCGACACCGCTGCCGTCGCCGATCCGCTGCGGGAAGTGCGCCAGCGGATCGATGTCGTCGGCGTCGAAGAAACAGTCGATTCCCGCTTGGCGCAGCGCGTCGACGACCGGCCGCACCGCCGCCGACTGCGTGCGGCGGTCGCTGATGAAGAGCCTGGGACGGACCGACATGCGCGGCAACTGGGGGCAAGACCCGCAGCGAAGCGGCGAGCGCGATCGATTCTATGAACCGATGGCGCAGGCGGATACCGCGCGCCGGGGATGATGCGCCTATGCGTGACGCCAACGCGTCCGCCTGATCGCTGTCATGGGAAACGCGGGCCGCGTCATTGCCCGCGAGGCGGCGTTGTGGAACGCCCGCCGCTTCAGGCCGGCGGCAGCAACCGGTCCGACTGTCCGAGCGCGCGCTGCATGATCACCGAGTCCACCCAGCGGCCGAACTTGAAGCCGACCGACCGCAGCGTGCCGCAGTGGGAGAAGCCGCAGCGCTCGTGCAGGCTGATCGAGGCCGTATTGGCCGAATCGCCGATCACCGCCAGCATCTGCCGGTAGCCGAGACGCTCGCAGCCGTCGATCAGCGCCGTCAGCAGCCGCCGGCCGATGCCGCGGCCGACGGCTTCGGCGGCCACGTAGACCGAGTCTTCGACCGTGTATCGATACCCCGGGCGAGCGCGATAGGCGGATGCGTAGGCGTAGCCGAGCACGCCGTCGACCGTGGCGGCAACGAGGTACGGATAGCCGGCGCCGGTGACAGCGGCGAAGCGGCGCCGCATCTCCTCCACCGACGGCGGCTCGACCTCGAAACTCGCCAGGCCGTGCAGCACGTGATGGGCGTAGATGGCCTGGATGGCGGCGATGTCGGCGTCGGTTGCGGCGCGCAGCTGCATCGGGTCGGTCCGGCGGCGGTCGGTCGCCGCGGTAGCCTCAGCGACCGGCCTTCGCGGTCATCGCAGCGTCACTTCGACGCGCCGCGCCTCCTCGGGATCGCTGCCGCCGAGCGTGACCGCGGGCCTGGCCAGATCGATCCGCGACGGCTCGATGCCGGCGGCGACCAGCGCATCGCGGACGGCGATCGCGCGCTGCTTCGCCAGCTCCGCGTTGGCGGCGGCATCGCCGCTGGCGTCGTGGTAGCCGGAGATCACCAGCTTCGATCCAGGGCTCGCCCTGGCGGCGCGCACCGCCGGGCCGAGCAACAGCATCACGTCGGCCGGCGGCTCGGCCTTGCCGACCTGGAAATGGACGATGCCGAACACGCGCAGCATGCTCGGCGCGGCGGCCGAAGGGCCGGCCGGCCTGGCGCCGGCCGTTCCGATCGCGTTGCCGATGGCGATCGCGATGGCGAACAGCGACACGACGATCGCCAGCGTCACCGCGAGGAAAACGGCGTAGCCGGTTTCCCTGTCTTCTTCCTCGAACACGTCAGCCCTCAGCGCGCGGCATCACGAACGACGACCGCCGGTGCCGCTGTCGCCGGCGCGGCATCGACGGCGCTCACGATCGCCGGCGCCGACTCCGCGCGCTTCGGCTCGCCGCCATGCACGGCGGCGATGATCGGCACGATCAGCAGGGCGACGATGTTGATGATCTTGATCAGCGGGTTCACCGCCGGGCCGGCGGTGTCC
>CAYLZU010000152.1:965-7657 GCA_964388005.1 uncultured Burkholderiaceae bacterium | reverse complement strand
GCGCTGCGCGCTCCGGAGTGAGCGCTTGGGGCGGCCCGGCGCGCTCACGGGCCGGCCGTCGGCCGGTCCCTCCTCGCCCGGCGCCCGGATCATCCCCATGCGGAACCGATAACAGCCAGGTCAATCAAGGGAGGAACTCGTGAAGAAGGCACTGGCCGCAGCGACCATGGCACTGCTTCTCGCTGCATGCGGCAGCGAAATCGATCCGCCGCCGACGGAACCGAAGCTGTCGACGCTGGCACGCCTGGGAGAGCAGATCTTCCGCGACGAGAGTCTGTCGGCATCGCGTCGGATGTCGTGTCAGACCTGCCACCAACCAGAAACCGGGCACGCATCCATCCGTGATCAGCCAGCGGAACTGGGCGGCGCCACGCTCGACCTGCAAGGCGGCCGCAACGTCCCCGGCATCCGCTACCTGCGGCTGAACCGCGCCTTTCGCTTCGATGACGAGGGCACGCCCACCGGCGGCTTCTTCTGGGACGGGCGCGCGGCGTCGCTCGAGGCGCAGGCGGCGGAGCCGTTCCTGAACCCCGTCGAGATGGCGATGCCGTCGAAGGGCGCGGTCGTCGACCGGCTGCGGCAGGCGTCCTACGCCGCGGAATTCGCGGCGATCTTCGGCCCCGGTGTGTTCGACGACGTCGAGCGGGCCTATGCCGCGATCACCATCGCCCTGGCGCAGTACCAGCGCGAGGACGAGGAGTTTGCCGCCTTTTCCAGCAAGTACGACGCCCATCTGGCCGGCCGCGCGCAGTTGACCGCGCAGGAGGCGCGCGGGCTGGCGCTGTTCGAGGACGAGACGAAAGGCAACTGCGCCGCCTGCCACCCGAGCCGGCCCGCCGACGGCGAGCCGCCGCTGTTCACCGACTTCACCTACGACGCCCTCGGCGTGCCGCGCAACCCGGAACTGCGGCACAACGCCGATCCCGCCTTCTTCGACCTCGGCCTGTGCGCCAGGGCCGACGGCGTGCTGGCCACGCGCGAGGATCTGTGCGGCCTGTTCAAGGTGCCGAGCCTGCGCAACGTCGCGCTGCGCAAACGCTACTTTCACAACGGCCGCTTCGCGTCGCTGCGCGACGTGGTCGACTTCTACGTCACCCGCGACACCGACCCGGCGCGCTGGTACCCGACCGTCGACGGGGCGGTGGCGAAGTTCGACGACCTGCCGCCGAAGTACCACGGCAACGTCAACACGACCGAGCCGCCATACGACCGCAAACCGGGCGACGCGCCGGCGCTGAGCCCGAGCGAAATCGACGACCTGGTCGCGTTTCTGCGCACCCTGAGCGACGGCTGGTCCGTTCGCGAGTAGCGGCGCGGGGCGCCCCGAAGGACCGCGGTCGCAACCCAGCGCCGGCGTGCCAGACTTCCCGCCCTGAAGCAACCGCCCAGGGGCGCCTTTGCGGAGCCCACAGCCATGACGACTTACCTCAGGAACGCGATCTACGCCCTTCTGCTGGTGGCGACAGCCAGCCATGCCGCCGGCGCCCATACCCACGGCGACGCCAGGCTTGATGTCGCCGTCGACGGGCCGACGATCACGCTGAAGCTGGAAAGCCCGCTCGACTCGCTGGTCGGCTTCGAGCGGGCGCCGAAGAACGATGCCGAGCGCGCGCGCGTGCGCGAGATGGCGCAGGCGCTGCGGTCGGGCGAACTGTTCGTGCCGACGGCGGCGGCGCGCTGCCGGCTGGAGCGCGCCGAACTCGCCTCCCCGGTGCTGGCGCCGGAGCTGCTCGGAGAAAAGGGCGCGGCGCCGGCGGCCAAAACCGGCGACGAGCACGCCGAGATCGAGAGCACTCTTGTCTACCGCTGCGAGGAGCCGAAGGCGCTCGCCGGCATCGACGTGATGATGTTCGACTGGTTCAAGCGGCTGCGCCGCGTCGAGGTGCAACTGGCCGGCCCCAAAGGCCAGTCGAAGCAGCGGCTGACGGCGAAGTCGCGCCAGATCCGCTGGTAGCGGGACGCCGCTTGACCGAACCGGCCGTCCGCATCTCCGACTTGCGCTTCGCCTGGCCCGGCCAGGCGGCGGCCTGCCTCGACATCGCCGAGTTCACCGTCGCCCGAGGCGAGTCGGTGTTCGTCCACGGCGACAGCGGCAGCGGCAAGAGCACGCTGCTGGCGCTGCTCGGCGGCGTGCTGCTGCCGCAGGCCGGCTCGGTCAACGTGCTCGGCACCGAGCTGACGCGGCTTTCGGCCGGCAGCCGCGACCGCTTCCGCGTCGACCACACCGGCTTCATCTTCCAGCAGTTCAACCTGATCCCGTACCTGTCGATGCAGGACAACGTGCTGCTGCCGTGCCGCTTCTCGGCGCGGCGGCGCGGGCGGGCGCTGCAGCGCTCGCCGACGCTGGCGCAGGAGTGCCGGCGCCTGTTGGCCGAACTCGACCTCGACCCGTCGCTGTGGCGGCCGGTGACGCAGCTGTCGGTCGGCCAGCAGCAGCGGGTGGCGGCGGCCAGGGCGCTCATCGGCGAGCCGGAACTGGTGATCGCCGATGAGCCCACCTCGGCGCTCGATGCCGCGCGGCAGGCTGCCTTCCTCGACCTGCTGGCGCGCGAGTGCGCGCAGGCCGGCGCGGCCCTGATCTTCGTCAGTCACGACGCGCGGCTGGCGTCGCACTGTTCGCGCTCGGTGGCGCTGGCCGACCTGCAACGCGCCGGGGCGCCGGCATGAAGACGCTGCTCGCGCTCGCCCTGCGCAGCGCCTGGAACCGGCGGCTGACACTGGGGCTGACGCTGGCTGCCGTGGCGCTGTCGTCGCTGCTGTTGCTCGGGGTGGAGCGGCTGCGCGCCGACCTGCGCGCCAGCTTCGCGATGTCGGTCTCCGGCGTCGACCTGGTGGTCGGCGCGCGCGGCAGCCCGGTGCAGCTGATGCTGTACTCGGTGTTCCGCATGGGCGAGGTGTCGCAGAACATGAGCTGGGCTTCGGCGCAATGGCTGGCGCAGCGGCCGGGGGTGGCGTGGACCGTGCCGGTGTCGCTCGGCGACTCGCACCGCGGCTTTCCGGTGCTCGGCACGGCGGGCGGCTACTTCGACCACTTCCGCTACGGCGACCGGCGCCAGCTGCGGCTTGCCTCCGGCAGGCGCTTCGAGTCGCTGTTCGAGGCGGTGCTCGGCGCCGAGGTCGCCGGGCGGCTCGGCTACGCCGCTGGATCGGAGATCACCCTCTCGCACGGCAGCGGCGAAGGGCCAGGCGCCGACCACGGCGACAAGCCATTCACGGTGACCGGCATCCTCGAACGCACCGGAACGCCGGTGGACCGGACCGTGCACATCAGCCTGGAGAGCATGGAGGCGCTGCACCTCGAATGGGTCGGCGGCGCGCCGATCCCGGGCCTCGCGATCCCGCCGCACCTGGTGCGCAAGTTCGACCTGACGCCGAAGAGCGTCACCGCGGTCTTCGTCGGGCTGGAGAACCGTGCCGGCGTGTTCGCGCTGCAGCGGGAGGTCAATGCGCACCGACCGGAGGCGCTGATGGGCGTGCTGCCCGGCGTCGCCCTCGATGAACTGTGGCAGCTGGTGGCGGTCGCAGAGCGGTATGCGCAACTGGTTTCGATGCTGGTGGTCGCGGTGGGACTGACCGGACTGGTGGCGGTGATCCTCGCCGGCCTGAACGAACGTCGGCGGGAGCTGGCGATCCTGCGCTCGGTCGGCGCCCGTCCGCGGGACGTCTTCGCCCTGCTGGCGTTCGAAGGCGTCGCGGTGGCGGCGATCGGGGCGGCGCTCGGGGCGCTGCTGGTGGCGGTGTTCGTCGCCGTGCTCGCCCCGTGGCTGCAGGCCCATTACGGGCTGGCGCTGCGCGCCGGCCTGCCGGCGCCGGCAGAATGGCAACTGCTCGGCGGCATCATCGCCGTCGGCGCGCTGGCCAGCCTGCTGCCGGGCTGGCGGGCGTACCGCCTGTCGCTGGCCGACGGGATGACGCCGAGACTCTGAAACGCTGGAGACGACATGACCAGAATCCTGCTGACGGCCTTGCTGATCCTCGGCGCGGCCCTGCCGCCGCCGGCTTCGGCGCAGAGCGCGCAGTCGCGCGCCGACCAGTACAAGATCGGCGACCGCCTCGAAGCGCCGAAGGGCGCCGCCTCGGCATCGAAGGCCAAGTCACGCTACCGCGAGCTGAAGTGGGACGACCTGATCTCGCCGGAGTGGAACCCGGAGGCGTTCATCAAGTCGCTGAACCTCGACACGATGCTCGACACCGACTCGCGCGCGATCGCGGCGATGGAGCAGCTGAGGCAGGAGTGGAACAACGCCCCGGCCAACCAAGCGCTCGACAATACCGAGGTGCGCCTGCCCGGTTTCGTGGTGCCGCTGGAGCGCGAAGGCACGGCGCTCAAGGAGTTCCTGCTGGTGCCCTACTTCGGCGCCTGCATCCACGTGCCGCCGCCGCCCGCCAACCAGATCGTGCACGTGATCGCCAGCAAGCCAATCCCGGATGCGGCGACCATGGACGCGGTCTGGGTCAGCGGCAAGCTGACGCTCGATGGCGTGCAGACGCACATGGGGCGCTCGGCATACCGGCTGAAGGCGGAGAAGGTCGAGGCCTATGCGAAGAAGCCGTAGACCTCCCATCGTCGCCGCGACCGCGATTCGATCAAGTGCGGACATCGCCGCCGGCCTAGATTGGCGGACAGTCGCACGCCAACACGAGGAGAAGACGATGAAAGCCGCCTCTGCAATCGGCACCGTGGTTTCTGTCGTGCTGCTGGCCGCGTCCGGCAGCGCCGGGGCGCAGGACCGCGGCACCTACTCGGTGCGGCACCTGCTTCCGGAGACGGCGCTGAAGGCGGCGCGCGCGGCGCTCGAGGACTGCCGCAAGCGCGGCTATCAGGTCGCGGTGGCGGTGGTCGATCGCGGCGGCGTGGCCCAGGCCATGGTGCGCGACCGCTTTGCCGGCCCGCACACGCCGGACACCGCGATCGGCAAGGGCTGGACCGCCGTCAGCTTCCGCAGCAACACGCTCGAATTCGCCGCCGAGACGCAGGCCGGCAGGCCTTCGTCGGGCATCCGCCTGCGACCCGGCGTGGTTGCCGTCGGCGGCGGCGTGCTGATCGAGGCCGGCGGCTCGATCGTCGGCGCGATCGGCGTGTCCGGCGCACCGACCGGCGAGGCGGACGACCTCTGCGCCAAGGCCGGGGTCGCCGCCATTCGCGACGACATCGAGCTTTGACGCCGCCGCGGCTGACCGTCTCGCGCCGGCCGGCCGCGCCTCGGCGGCTCTCGCCCGCGCGGCGTGAGCCGGTGGCGCCAACGCGCGGCGGCTGACACCGCCGCGCCGCTCGCGCTCTTGCAGCCGGTGCCTGCCGTGTCCGTAGCTCTGGTGGTGCTGCAGTTCGCGCTCGCTGCGGTGCTGCTCGCGACCTGCTGGCCGCCGGCGGCAGGCGCCACGACGACCGCGGCCGGCATCCTGCTGGCGGCGGGGACGGCGGTGGGCATCGCCGCGCTGTCGGTCAACCGGCCCGGCAACTTCAACATCCGCCCCGAAGTCAAGGACAGCGCCCGCCTTGCCACCAGCGGCGTCTACCGCTGGGTCCGGCATCCGATGTACACCGCCGTGCTGCTGGCGCTGCTGGCCGCCGTGCTGCTCGATCCGCGGCCATGGCGATTCGCGGTCTGGCTGGCGCTCGCCGCGGTGCTGCTGGCGAAGGCGCGGCGCGAGGAGCGTTTCCTCGCACAGCGTTTCGAGCACTACGCAAGCTACCGCGACCGGACGTGGAGGCTGCTGCCGTGGCTGTGGTGAGTCCGTCGAGCGCGGCGAGAAGGTCGACCAATATCCGGTCGCGCCGGGACGACGGTCGGCCGTTCGGCACGGGCGCCGCGACCGCGCCCGTGCATCAACCACCACCGCTACGGCACGAGCACCGACGAGCCGGTCGTCCTGCGGCCGGCCAGATCGATGTGCGCCTGCGCCGCATCGGCGAGCGGATAGCGCTGGTCGATCTCGACCCTGATCTTGCCGCTCACCATCATGTCGAACAGTTCCTCGGCCGAGGCTTCCAGCCGCGAGCGCGGCACGACGTGGGTGGCGAGCGTCGGCCGGGTGACGAACAGCGATCCCTTGGCGGCGAGGATGCCGAGGTTCACCCCGGTCACGGCGCCGGAGGCGTTGCCGAAGCTCACCATCAGGCCGCGCGGCTGCAGGCAATCGAGCGAGCCTTCCCAGGTGTCCTTGCCGACGCCGTCGTAAACCACCGGCACTTTGGCGCCGCCGGTCAGTTCCTTGACCCGCTCGACGAAGTTCTCCTTGCTGTAGTCGATCGTCGCCCAGGCGCCCATCTTCTTCGCCAGCGCCGCCTTCTCGGGCGAGCTGACGGTGCCGATCAGCTTCACCCCGAGCGCTCTTGCCCACTGGCAGGCGATCAGCCCGACGCCGCCGGCCGCGGCGTGGAACAGGATCGTCTCGTTGCCCTGCAGCCGGTAGGTCTGGCGGAACAGGTACTGCACCGTCAGGCCCTTGAGCATCGATGCCGCGGCCTCGTCGAAGCCGATCTTCTTCGGTAGCTTGACCACCATCGCCGGCGGCATCACCCGCAGGTCGGCATAGGCGCCGAGCGGCCCCTGGCCGTAGGCAACGCGGTCGCCTTCCTTCAGGAACTTGACGTTCGCTCCGACCGCGTCGACGACGCCGGCAGCCTCGGCGCCCAGCCCGTGCGGCGTGGCGTTCGGATACAGGCCGGTGCGATGGTAGATGTCGATGAA
>CAYLZU010000152.1:0-955 GCA_964388005.1 uncultured Burkholderiaceae bacterium | reverse complement strand
GCGCACCTCGTCCGGGCCGGGATCGGCAACATCGACCTCGACCAGCTTCAGCACCTCGGGGCCGCCGTGTTCGGTGACGATGATCGCTTTGCCTTTCATCCGTGACTCTCCTTGTGCCTGGCCGCAACCGGTTTGCGCGACAGGACGAAAACGCCGGCCAGCACGAGCGCCGTGCCCGCGAGCTGG
This sequence comes from uncultured Burkholderiaceae bacterium, assembly GCA_964388005.1. GTDB lineage: Bacteria > Pseudomonadota > Gammaproteobacteria > Burkholderiales > Burkholderiaceae_F > JADJWR01. The sequence goes on along the minus strand of CAYLZU010000152.1, from coordinate 769 downwards.
ATGCCGGAGACCGGCTCGGCCAGGAACACATAGCCTAGCGCGATCGTCGACACCGGGCCGATCATGGCGGCCAGCGACGCCGGGCCGGCGCCGATCCGCGCCACCGCCATCATGGTCGCGAATACCGGCAGCACGGTGCAGAAGACGGCGTTGATCAGCGACAGCCAGAGCACCGGTTGCGGCTGCGCCAGGCTCGCTAGCGGCCGCATCAGCGCGAACTGCGCCAGCACGCCGGCGCTCGCCACGCACATCGCATAGGCGGTCAGGCGGATGGCGCCGACCTTGCGCACCAGCTCGCCCGACAGGACGAGGTAGCCCGCATACAGCGCCGCCGAGGCGAACACCAGCGCCGCGCCGGCGACGACGCCGTCGGCGTCGATGCTCACGTCGTGGCTGAACACCAGCACGATGCCGCCATAGGCGAGCGCGAGCGCGATCACCTCGTGCCGCGTCACCGGGCGCCGCAGCAGCAGCACCGAGATCGCCAGCACCAGGGTCGGCGTCAAGTACAGGATCAGCCGCTCCAGCGCCGCGCTGATGTAGCGCAGCCCGAGGAAGTCGAAGTAGCTGGCGAGGTAGTAGCCGAGCAGGCCGATGACGACCAGCAGCACGTGGTCCCTGGCGCCCAGCGGCGCGGCGCCGCGCGAGGTCCAGGCCAGCGCCGCGGCGAAGAACGGCACCGCCATCAGCATGCGCAACGCCAGCAGCGTTTCGGTATCGACGCCGTGCCGGTAGGCAAGCTTGACCACGATCGCCTTGCCGGAGAACA
>CAYLZU010000151.1:0-7686 GCA_964388005.1 uncultured Burkholderiaceae bacterium | reverse complement strand
AAGGGCGGCAAGATCGGCCTGTTCGGCGGCGCCGGCGTCGGCAAGACGGTGACGATGCTGGAGCTGATCAACAACATCGCCACCCAGCATTCGGGCCTGTCGGTGTTCGCCGGAGTCGGCGAGCGCACGCGCGAGGGCAACGACTTCTATCACGAGATGTCGGACGCCAAGGTCATCGTGCAGGAAGACCTCTCCAAGTCGAAGGTGGCGATGGTCTTCGGCCAGATGAACGAGCCGCCGGGCAACCGCCTGCGCGTCGGGCTCACGGGCCTGACGATGGCCGAGCGCTTCCGCGACGAAGGGCGGGACATCCTGCTCTTCATCGACAACATCTACCGCTTCACGCTCGCCGGCACCGAGGTCTCGGCGCTGCTGGGCCGCATGCCGTCGGCGGTCGGCTACCAGCCGACCCTGGCCGAGGAGATGGGCAAGCTGCAGGAGCGGATCACCTCGACCAAGACCGGCTCGATCACCTCGATCCAGGCCGTGTACGTGCCCGCCGACGACCTGACCGACCCCTCGCCCGCCACCACCTTCGGCCACCTCGACGCCACCGTCGTGCTCAGCCGCGAGATCGCCGCCCTCGGCATCTACCCGTCGGTGGACCCGCTCGACTCGACCTCGCGCCAGGTCGATCCGCACGTGGTGGGAGAAGAGCACTACACGGTGACGCGCAACGTGCAGGCGACGCTGCAGCGCTACAAGGAACTGCGCGACATCATCGCCATCCTCGGCATGGACGAGTTGTCGCCCGAGGACAAGCTGGCGGTGGCCCGCGCCCGCAAGATCCAGCGCTTCCTGTCGCAGCCGTTCCACGTCGCCGAGGTGTTCACCGGCAGCCCGGGCAAGTACGTGACGCTGAAGGAGACGATCCGCGGCTTCAAGATGATCGTCGACGGCGAGTGCGACGCCCTGCCCGAGCAGGCGTTCTACATGGTCGGCACGATCGACGAGGCCTTCGAGAAGGCGAAGAAAATCCAATAACCTTGCGGGACAGGCCCTGCGAGGCGCGCGCAGCGCGCCCGCAAGCTCTGTCCCCGACTGACTTCAAATGACAACCATCCGCGTCGACGTCGTCAGTGCCGAGGAATCGATCTTCTCCGGCGAGGCGGAATTCGTCGTCCTTCCCGGCGAGGCCGGCGAGCTCGGCATCTATCCGCGCCACACGCCGCTGATCACGCGCATCAGGCCCGGCGTGGTCCGCATCCGCCAGGCCGGAGCCGCCGAGGAGGACCAGGTGTTCGTCGCCGGCGGCATCCTCGAGGTGCAGCCCGACCTCGTGACCGTGCTGGCGGACACCGCCATCCGCGCCAAGGACCTCGACGAAGCGAAAGCCAACGAGTCGCTGCGGGCGGCCGAGGACGCGCGCAAGAACGCCACCAGCGATCTCGAGATCGCCAAGGTCGAGGCGGAAATCTCGGCGCTGGCGGCGCAACTGGCGGCGATCAAGAAGCTGCGCGGGCGCTGAACCGTTGTCGGCAAGGCGCAATCGCGGGCAGCCGGTCGGCTGCCCGTTTGCTTTGTGTGCGGCAAGCCTCCGCATGCGAGCGAACGGCTGCCGAGGATGGCAGTCTGATCATCGAGGGTCGCCGCCCCGGGCGGCGAGCTGGGAGAAGCGCAGATGACGCATCGCATATTGATCGCCACGGACGGCAGCGAACTCTCGCAGCGCGCGGCGATGACGGGAGTTGGGCTGGCGAAGGCGCTTGGCGCGTCGGTCGTCGGCTGCGCCGCCCTTCCCACTTATCCCTACCACGGCGTCGGCGAAGCGGCGCCGGCGGAAGCAGGCTTCCAGGCGCAGGCGGCGGCGGCGGCGAACGGCCATCTCGATGCGATCGAGCGTGTGGCGGTCGACGCCGGAGTCCCGTTCAGCCGCGTGCTGCGGGAGGGACATCCCGACGACATCATCCTGCAGACCGCCGAGACCGAGCGCTGCGATCTGATCGTGATGGCCTCGCACGGCCGGCGCGGCGTGGCCGCGATGCTGCTCGGCAGCGAGACGCAGAAGGTCCTGGCGCGCAGCAGCCGGCCGGTGCTGGTCGTGCGCTGATCCGCCCGGTTCCATCGTCGTGCCGCGCGGTCCGACCGCGGCCTCCGCGCCTGGCGGGGCGCTGATCGCCGGCATCGCCGCCGTACTCGCGGCAACGCCGGCGCAGGCGCAGGAACGGCCGCCGATGGCCGGCAGCGTGCTCGACGCCGTGGTCGTCACCGCAACGCGCGGCGACAGGCTCGGCCTCGATGTGCCGGCATCGGTCGACGTGATCACCCGCGACGCGCTGCGCGATACGCAGCTCCGCATCAATCTCTCCGAGTCGCTTCCCCGCATCCCCGGCGTCGTGGCGCTGAACCGCGAGAACTACGCTCAGGATCTGCAGATCTCGATCCGCGGTTTCGGCGCCCGGTCGACCTTCGGCGTCCGCGGCGTCCGGCTGTATGTGGACGGCGTGCCGGCGTCGCAGCCCGACGGCCAGGGGCAGGTGTCCAACTTCCCGCTCGATGCCGCGCAGCGCGTCGAGGTGCTGCGCGGGCCATTTTCCGCCCTGTACGGCAACTCCTCCGGCGGCGTCATCGCCCTGACCACCCGGATCGAAAGCGGCCCGCCGATCGCCGCCGCCGGCGTGGCCGTCGGCTCCTACGGCAGCTGGCGCGCGGTCGCGGGCCTCGGCGGCGGCAGCGCCGATGCCGCCTTCGCCGTCGACGGCACGGCGTTCCGCACCGGCGGCTATCGCGAGCACAGCGCGGCGACGCGTGAACTCGTCAACGCGGCGGCGCGGTTCGATGGCGGCGTATCCGGCGCCTGGCGCATCGGGCTGAACGCGCTGTCGATGCCCGACGCCCAGGATCCGCTCGGCCTCACGCGCGAGCAGTGGCGGAGCGACCCGCGCCAGGCTTCGCCGCTGGCGCTCGCCTTCGACACCCGCAAGAGCACGCGGCAACAGCAGGCGGGCGCGCAGTGGACGAAAGCGCTCGGCGCCGAGTGGGATGCCTCGGCGACGGCGTGGATCGGGCGGCGTTCGGTCGAGCAGTTCCAGGCAATCCCGGTTGCGTCGCAGGCGCCGGCATCCAGCCCCGGCGGCGTGATCGACTTCCGCCGCGACTACGGCGGGCTGGACGCGCGCGTGCAGGGCAACTTCCCCGACTGGAGTCTCACCGTCGGGCTCGCTTCGGAGCGGCTGAACGAACAGCGGTTCGGCTACGAGAACTTCGTGCGCAGCGGCGGCCAGACCATGCTCGGCGTCCAGGGCGATCTGCGGCGCGACGAGCGCAACCTGGTCGCCTCGCTCGATCCTTACCTCCAGGGTGAATGGAGGCTCGGCGAACGCTGGCGCCTGCTGGCCGGGGCGCGCGCATCGACCGTCACCTTCGAGTCGAACGACCGCTACCTGGCGAACGGCGACGATTCCGGTTCGACCCGCTTTCGCTCGTTCAACCCGACCATCGGCATCGTCCACCGGCCGACCTCGTCCGGCAGCGTCTACGCCTCCTACGGCCGCGGCTTCGAGACCCCGACGCTGAACGAGATCGCCTACCGCGCCGACGGCTCCGCGGGATTGAACAGCGACGTCGATCCGGCGCGCAGCGACAACTACGAACTGGGGCTGAAGTCGGCGCTCGGCTCGCGCGCGGTCGCCACACTGGCGCTGTTCTCGGTTTCGACCCGCGACGAGATCGTCGTGCTCGCCAACAGCGGCGGGCGTTCGGCCTTCGGCAACGCCGGCGCCACCTCGCGTCGCGGCGCCGAAGTGTCGATCGACTGGCGTCCTGCCGCCCAGTGGTCGCTCTACGCCGCCGCCACGGCGCTGCGGGCGCGGTTCGACGACGGCTTCCTGACCTGTGCCGCCGCGCCCTGCTCCGCGCCGACCGTACCCGTCGCCGCCGGCAACCGGCTGCCGGCCGTTCCGGCATGGTCGGGCTTCGCCGAGCTGCGGTGGCGCCCGGGCTGGGCCGACTGGCAAGTGCAGTGGCGGGCGCAGTCGAAGCTCTACGTCGACGACCGCAACTCGCAGTCGGCGCCCGGCTACGGCGTGCTCAATCTCTCCGTCGCCCGCAGCCTCGTCATCGGCGGCGCCGAAGCGCGCGCCTTCCTGCGGGTGAATAACGCGCTCGACAAGGACCACATCGGCGCCGTGATCGTCAACGAGGTCAACGGTCGCTACTTCGAGCCCGCCGCGACGCGCAACTGGCTCGCGGGCATCGATCTGCGGTTCTGAGCCGGACGGTCTGGCGGTGCGATGCCGCGGGCGGGTACAGTCGCCGCATGGGCATCGTGCGGTCGCGACCACGGCAATGACGCGTCTGGCGCTCGCGGCCATCGTCGTCGCCCTGGCAATGGTCGGCTGCGCCTCGCCTCCACCACCAGCTCGGCCGGCACCGGCGCCCGCTCCTGCTGCGCCGGCGTCGCAGGTCAAGCCGACGCCGGAGCCGCCACGCACCGAAGCCCACTGGCGGCGCGCCGTTGCGCAGCGCATTCAGGCAGTCAACGCCGCCAAGGTCTTCGACGGCCGCCCGCCGCATCCGCTGAAGGCGGTCGTCGTTCTGGAGCTGACGGTGGCGGCCGATGGCCGCCTGCAGCGGATCGGTGTCCTGCGTACGCCCGCACACGCCCGGGAACTGGGTGACGAGGCGATCCGCACCGTGCATGCGGCGGCACCGCTGCCGGCGCCGCCGCGGGCGCTGCTGAGCCACGGCAATCTCCGCTTCACGGAAACCTGGCTGTTCCGGGACGACAACCGCTTCCAGTTGCGGACCCTGGCGCTGGAGCAGTTGCTGGACTGATCTACCGCGGCGCCAGGCCGCGGCGCACGCGATCGGAGGCGACGCCCTCGACTCGAAGCACCTTGTCGCGGCTGTGCTCGCCGGAGACGATGCGTACCTGCCTCGCCGGCAGGCCGAGGCACTCCGCAACCCATTGGCAAAGCGCCTTGTTGGCGCGACCTTCCAGCGGCGGCGCGGTCACCGCCACCTTGAGGCGACCGTTGTACTCGCCGGCGGCGCCGCTTCGCCGCGCCCCGGGCTGGAGGTGGATCAGCACGACCACCGCATCGCCATCGCTGCGCAGCCACGACGCGGCGGCGCCTTCGATCGGCGTGCGAGAATCGCCGCGCTGTCCTTCCTGCATCAACCAGCCTCCCCCATCGCGTGCGACCCCGGAACGACACCCTGCTGCGGGCGCTGCTGCGCCAGGAGACCGAATACACCCCGGTCTGGCTGATGCGCCAGGCCGGACGCTACCTGCCGGAGTATCGGGCCACCCGCGCCCGCGCCGGCAGCTTTCTGGCGCTGGCGAAGTCCCCGGCGCTCGCGACCGAAGTGACGCTGCAGCCGCTGGACCGGTATGCGCTCGACGGCACGATCCAGCTTTACGTCATCCAGTCCGTCCCCGACGCCATGGGTCTCGGCCTGTACTTCGCCGACGGCGAAGGGCCGAAATTCGAGCGCCCGATCCGGACCGAGCACGACGTTGCGCGGCTGGCCGTCCCGGACGTGGCCACCACCTTGTCGTACGTCACCGATGCGGTGCGCGAGATTCGACGCGCGCTCGACGGCCGCGTGCCGCTGATCGGCTTTTCCGGCAGCCCGTTCACTCTCGCCTGTTACATGGTCGAAGGTGGAGGCTCGGACGACTTCCGCCTGGTCAAGTCGATGCTGTACCGCCGGCCGGATCTGCTGCACCGCATCCTGGCGGTCAATGCCGCGTCGGTGGCGGAGTACCTGAACGCCCAGATCGAGGCCGGTGCCCAGGCGGTGATGCTGTTCGACACCTGGGGCGGAACCCTCGCCGACGGCGCCTATCAGGCCTTCTCGCTCGCGTATCTTCGCGAAGTCCTGACGCTGCTGAAGCGGGAACACGACGGTGAGCGCATACCAACCATTGTCTTCAGCAAGGGCGGCGGCCTTTGGCTCGAGGAGATCGCCGGCACCGGCTGCGACGCCGTCGGCCTCGACTGGACCGTGAACCTCGGCTCGGCGCGGGCGCGGATCGGCGACCGCTGCGCGTTGCAGGGCAATGTCGACCCCATGGTCCTGTTCGCCGATGAGGCAGGCATTCGTCGAGAAGTAGAGCGGGCGCTCACATCTTTCGGCCGGCCGGCCGCGGGGGCGGGCCACGTGTTCAACCTCGGACACGGCATCTCGCAGCACACGCCCGCCGAAGCCGTCTCCGTCCTGGTCGACGCGGTTCACGAGCTCAGCCGGGACGCGCGCGCCTGACCGCCGCTTCGTTTCCGAACGATGCGCGCATGACACATTTTTGCGCGATTGCGCTTGACTTATTCACACAGTCTTGCTCTGGCCAAAGCGTCCGGAACTTGTCGGCTCGCGCTCGCTGACGATCGCCAAGCTGGCGCGTAAGTTCTTGATCTGAATGATTTTGCCGGCGGGCTTGCTGGCTTTGGGCGAGACCCCGCAGGTCGTGGCTCAAGATTCCAGAATGTCGCGGCCGGCCTTATCAACAGAATTGTCCACAGCCATTCCAGCCACGGCCAACTCAAGGAAAAACATGCGGTTGGCGCGACTTCCTCGCAAAGTGCTGGAGCTGTAGGGACGCCGGAACCGGCATGTACGCCGAAGTCATCGTCGACGTTCCGGTCGGGCAGCCGCTCACCTATCGGGTCGAGGCGGACGACGAACTCGTCCTGCCCGGCCAATGCTGCGTGGTCCCGGTCGGCCGGCGCCAGTTGATCGGAATCTGCGTCGGCCTGGTTCGCTCGGCGTCGCTGGCCGAGGAGCGGATCCGGCCGGTCAAGCGGCCGCTCGGGGATGTCGCGCCACTCGGCCAGGACTGGCTCGACTTCACCCGCTTTGCCGCCGACTACTACCAGCACCCCTGGGGGCAGGTCGCGATTCCGGCGTTGCCTCCCGCACTGCGGGCGCCACCCGGGCCTCGCTGGGCGGCGACGCTGCGGCGGCTCCGCGCCTGCGCGAGCCTGCCCGAGGCCGACGCTCCAACCACCCCGGCACCGCCGGAGCTCAACGCCGACCAGCAGGCCGCGGTCGATGCCGTGGCGACGACGACCGGCTTCGCCCCGTTCCTGCTGTTCGGCGTGACCGGCAGCGGCAAGACCGAGGTGTATCTGAGCGCGGCCGAGCGCCTGCTGCGCGCCGATCCGCAGGCGCAGGCGCTGCTGCTGGTGCCGGAGATCGGGCTCACGCCGCAACTCCAGGAGCGCCTGCGCCGGCGCTTTGCCGGCGAACACATCGTCTGCCTGCACAGCGGCATGCCCGATGCCGAGCGCTCCGCCGCCTGGCTCGCCGCGCACGAAGGCCGGGCGCGGATCGTGCTCGGCACGCGGCTGGCGGTGTTCGCCTCGCTGCCGCGGCTGCGGCTGATCGTCGTCGACGAGGAGCACGACCCCTCCTACAAGGCCGGCGACGGCGTGCGCTACTCGGCCCGCGACCTGGCGATCAAGCGCGGGCAGATGCTGGGCGCGCCGGTGCTCCTCGGGTCGGCCACGCCATCGCTGGAGAGCTGGGCCCATGCCACCGCGAGCCGCTATCGCCTGCTGCGGCTGCCGCGCCGCGCCACCGACGCGGCCCACCCCGAGGTCGCACTGATCGATCTGCGCGTCCACAAGCCGGCCAACGGCCTCACGGAACCGCTGCTGGCGGCGATCGGCGGCGCCGTCGTCCGCAGCGAGCAGGCGCTGGTGTTCATCAATCGCCGCGGCTACGCGCCGGTGGTTGCCT
>CAYLZU010000150.1:0-7724 GCA_964388005.1 uncultured Burkholderiaceae bacterium | reverse complement strand
GCGAAGCAGAGCAGGCGGCGCAGGATGACGCCAGATGCGCCCCGCGTGGCGGGGCGAACTGAATTGGGCCGCAGGCGGCCAAGCAGCGCGAGCACACGCATTCGACCCCCGAAGACCACGGACTCCGGAAACTCGTCGTGTTCGTTGCCGGCGTCGATTGGATACATGCCGTTGGCGGTCTTCTTCGCGCGAAAGCGCATGTTGCCGCCGGCCTGGCTGAGGTCGGCCGACACCGGCTTGCCCTTGTCGAAGAAGATGGCTCGTTTGCGCCCGTCCGGCCGCGTGACGACCACCGTGACCGATGCGCCGCCGTCGCGGGCGACGCCCATCTCACACTGGCCCGTCGGCTGGCCCTTGCCCTCGGCGCAGGCCACCGGGCCCGTGGCGTCGGACCGGCCGCGGCCCGCGCGCGCCGCCGACGGCTCGCGCCCGGCGGGCGGCGCGCCGGCAGCGGCGCCATCGGACGCCTTGAAGGCGACGGCCTCGCATTCGACGACGTTCCTGTCACGCGAGGTGGAGGTGATGCGCGGTGGCTGGTCGCCGCGCGGCGTGATGTCGATGCAGACGCCGGCCGACTGCGCGGTGACCTGACCGTCGGGGCGCTTGATCACCTTGGCCAGCTTGCCGCTGACGTAGATCTGCCCCTTGGAGCTGGAGTCGGCGGTCAGCCCGTTCGGGCACTTGGCGGCGAAAAGGGGAACAGCCGCGCCGGCAGCGCCGGAGGCGAGCGGGGCGAGGGCGGTGATCAGGGGCCGGATCATGTCTTTCTCCGGGCTGGAATGAAACGACGAGGCCCCGCCGAGCGGGGCATCGTCATCGACCGGGCCGGCGCGACCGGGTGCTTCGCGGTGCGCTGGCCGCAGGCGTTCAGCTGGCCCGACGCCGGCGGCTCAGGCAGGCCGAGTCCTGCCACGGCGCGGCCGGCGAGAGCGAGGGTGCCGGGTTCGTGGACGCTTGCCACCGAGACGCTGGTGGTCACGTTACGGCCAGTTCCAATGACGGGTCGGTCGATGAACGCGAGTGAGTTGGCACCGTCGCGGCCCCGGGTGAACACCCAATCGGCGGGGCTGTTGGTGAAACAACTCGTGCCTGAGCAATTGGTGCCGAACAAGACCTTGATCACCGGGACACTCCTTCAGTCCATGCCGACGCTGGCTTCGACGCGGAAGAACTGCTCGGCCCTGCGGTTGGCCTCGCCGCGGTGGGCGTTACGGTCATCCGGCGTGACGTCGAAGTCGATCTTGGCGGCGAGCACTGCGCGGCAGGTCATGTAGGCCTTCGCCCTCGGCTCGGCGAGGGCGTCGAGGCGGGCGCCGATCAGATCGACGAGTTGCGCCTTGCGGCGAAACAGGGCCCGCTGGCCGGCCAGGTCGGCCGGCTGCTCCGACATCAGGCTGCCGATGCATTCGAAGTAGGTGCTGTCGCCGCACCAGTCCGGCAGCCGCTGGCCGGGAAGTTCGGCGGCGTCGGGGCCCAGGTGCAGCCGGACCTGAAGCAGCGACAGCAGCATCTGGTCCTGGTAGGCCTGCGCATGCCGGTAGCGATCCAGCTCGCAGGGTTCGCACTCGCCGACTTCCTCCCACAGCCACTCGACCAGGCTGCCCCGGGATTGGCGCTGACGGGCCACTGCCGAGCTGTCCAGCGAGCGGAGGTAGTCGGCCGGGAATCCAGACACCTCGCAGGTCTGCGCCTGCCAGGCGGCGAGCAGGTCGGCGTCACTCCGGCTCGCGACGGGGCCGCGCGGCATCAGGTCGGCGCGCACGAGCAAACGGTTGGCCTGCTCGTCGTAGGCAAAGCTGATCTGCCGCCAGGCGATCGGCCAGTCCGACAGCGAACTGACGTTCAGCTCCAGCACAGGCTTGCCGGCGAGCGCGCGGTGCACCGCCCAGAACCCGCGGTGCGTATGCGCCGACAGGTACACGAGCGGGTGGTCGAGGTTTTCCATCAGTTCGCGCAGCCGGATTCGCGTCGGCAGCCCGAGCGAGCGCCAGTTGTGGTGGCCGGCGAAGACGACGATGTCGCCCCGGCGGGCCGCCTGCGCCACCCAGTGGCTGACGGCGCCGATCTGCTCCGGATGCACGTGGCCCATGTTGCCCGGGCTGTAGCCGCGCAGCGTGTCGAGCGTGCTGACCAGCGGGCCGGACTGGTTGGTGTCCAGCCCGATGACGATGACGTCGCGCGTGGCGCCCGGCGCGCGCGGCAGCTTCAGCCGCTGGGCGATGAAGGAGTCGGCGTAGCCGGCGCCCTCGACGAGGTTGGCCTCGATCGCCGAGACGAAGAAGTACGGATCCGGGTGCCGCCAGCTGACCCGGTACGAACCCGTGCTGGGCGGCGGCGCGAGCCCGGGTATCGCCCGTTCCGCCGTGGCCAAGCCGTTGAGGTAGAGGGCGATGAAGTCGCGCTTGCTCAGGGCCTCGCTGTCGGTCCGGTACTGCGCGGCCTCCGGCGCCGCGCCGCGGCGGCAGACGGCGTTCCACTTCGTCGCGCCGCGGTCCCGCAGAGCGGCGACGATGTCGTAGCGGTAGATGCCGAACATCAGCCCGTCGTGGTTGCCGGGCAGGACCGCGCCGGTGCGGCCGCTGGCGTGCAGGATCCGCGTCATCCGCTCTGCCTCCGAGCGACACGACAGATCCATCACGTCGCCGAGGTGCAGGTACGGCTGGTCAGGGTGGGACTGCAGTGCCCACTCCATGATGCGGCGGCCGAACAGCGGCTGCTCGGGCGGCCGCTGGGTGACCTCGACCCAGGCGTCGATGGCGCTGTCGTTGTCGTGCAGCGGGTGGCCGGTCGATTCGTGCTCCTGCGTGTCGCCGATCGCGGTGATCGGCAGCGTCAGCGTGACGTAGCGCGCCGGGGGCTCGTCGCCCGGCCCCGGCTGGGGCGTGAAGCTGGCGCAGCCGGCCATCGCGGCAAAGCTGGCCGCGACGACGGCCGGCGCCGTCCAGCGTACGAACCGCGAAGCCGCGCTCGGCGGGCGTGGCATCAGTACAGGTCCGGCGGAAGGAGCTTGAACACCAGGTTCTCGATGCGCTGCATGACGCTGCGCGCAGGCTGCATGACGAGAGTCTGCCTGTCGTCGGTCCAGCGCAGCGCGCCGTCCGCGTCCAGCATCACCCGCCAGCTGTTGGCTGGACTCATGTCGCGCTCGATCTCGGCCGCCAGCGCGGCGGCGAGGGGCACGCTGTCGATCACCACGCCCATTTCGGAGTTGAGAATCTCCGAGCGCGGATCGAGGTTCATCGAGCCGACGAAGCTGCGCTCGCGATCGATCACCATCGCCTTGGTGTGCAGGCCGGCGAACCTGCCGCGGAAGGGCGCGAACTCGACGATCGATGCCTTGATCGCCGCATCAGGCCTGAACTCATGCAGCACGGCGCCCGTCTCGAGGATGGGCCGCCGCCAGGCTTCGTAGTGGCTGTTCACCGCCGGCACGTCGTGCGATGCGAGCGAGTTGGTCAGGATCCGGACCTGCACGCCCCGTGCGGCGAGCTCGCGCAGGTCGGCCATGAAGCCGGCGTCCGGGATGATGTAGGCATTGCTGATCAGCACCTCGCCGCGCGCCGAGCGCATCAGGGCGCGGAACTCCTCCGGCACGTGGTTGTGCGTGCCGGCGCCGCGGGACGGGGAGTCCGTGTGCACGCTGCTGCGGCCGGGATGCAACGATGCGTCGAGGGCGCGCAGCGCGGCCCGCCACGACTGGTCGCCGGCGAGCAGGATGCGCCCGCGCGCGTCGGCCTCGAGCGCGGCGAGCGCCTCCGCCTCGGCGGCGGAGCGTTCGACCGCAGCGGCAACCGGAACGGCGGGGGGGATGCGCCGCACCCAGTCGCTGTTCCAGTAGCGGTCGAAGACGCTGCTCGCCTGGCGCGCCACCGGGCCGACGCCGAGCACGTCGAGGTCGTGGAAGTTGAAGCCGGCATGCAGGCCGAAGTACTCGTCGCCGATGTTGCGGCCGCCGATGATCGCCACCCGGTTGTCGGCAATCATCTGCTTGTTGTGCATGCGCCGGTTCAGCCGCCTGAACTCGGAGGCGGCTTCCGCCGCGCGCCCCAGCAGGTCGCGGCTGCGCCAGGCGTTGAAGACGCGGATCTCGATGCCCGGATGGCGGTCGATCAGCGCCAGCGCCGCGTCGCGCAGCTCGACGCTGCCCATATCGTGCAGCAGCGTGTTCAGGTCGTCGAAGAGCAGCCGCACGCGCACGCCGCGGTCGGCGGCGGCGATGACACGCGCCAGCAGCAGCTGGCCAACCTTGTCGCCGAACCACACGTAGTACTGGAGGTCGAGCGAGCTGCGCGCCGAGTCGATCAGCGCCAGCCGCAGCAGCAGGGCATCGTCGTTGCGCGGCAGCAGCATGAAACCGGAAGACGAGGAGCCGTGCGCGGCGGCGATGCGGTTCTCCGCGGCGGCGAAGGGACTGTCCGACGGCGGCGCCAGCGCGTAGCTTGGCGGCGGCTTCGGCGGCGGCGGAGGCGCGGCGCAGCCGGCCAGTGCGACCACGACGGAGACTAGCCATGCGGCCGGCCAGAGGACGGCGAGAGCGGGCGGGGGACGGCGGCGCAAACGTCTCACGGGAGGCACGGGCGGTGTGACCGCCCGGCTCGATGCTACCGACTCCGACCCGGGAATTCCGAAGCAACAGCGGCGAGTTCCCGGGGCCGCCGCGCGCCTCGGGAACCCGGCCAGCCGGGCCGCCGCGGATCAGCCTTTCTTCGCGGGAGCGGCCTGCTGCTTGGCGGCCGCCAACGCGGCGTCGCGCTCGGCCTTGAGCGCCTTGAGCTTGGTTTCGTACTCGGCCTCGGTCGCCTTCATCGCCTTGGCGTGCGCGTCGCGCTTGGCCACGAGCGGGTCCTTGCCCTTGGCGTCGGCGTCCTTGACGGCGGCTTCGACCGCGGCGCTGACCTTGGCCTGGCGCTCGGCATAGGCCTGGAGCAGCTTGGCGGCGTACTGGGCATTGGCCTCGCGCTGCGCCATGCGCATCTGCACGATCGGGTCGGTCGATGCGGGCGCGGGCGCGCTTGCCGCCTGGGCGAGTGCGGCGCCGCTGACGACGGCAATGGCGGTGGCTGCGAGGAACTTCTTCATCAATTGCTCCGTCTGGCGTCGGTGAGAAGGAGCAACTTCGTATCGTCACCGCCGCCCCGGCGCTATCCGAAACCCGAATGCGCCGATGCGCCGGCGATTCGATGACCGATGCCGGCGCGGCCGATCGCATGCCGGGCGACCCGCCGGCGGGGCGGGAAGCAAGGAGTGCGTCCGTGCACTCGACCGCGGCGCATCGAGTGACTTCGAGTGACTGCCGGGAGCCACGCGACCGCCGCGGCGGCGCTCGCGAGTGCTGTTGGCGGCGCCGCTGCTGGCGCAGTGGCTCGGCGCCGGCGAACACGCAGGCCATGGCGCGCGAGACGCTGCCGTCGCGGATCGAATCGCGCTGGGCGACGCTGCTGCGCGACGACCTCGCGCCGGCGCCCGCTCCGGGGCGGAGATAGGTCGGCCTATGTCGGCCGTCTACAATCCGCGTCCTGATCCGTTTCCTGCCCGCCTGCCCCGCGTGGCGCCCGGCCACCAAGGGGCACGGCTGCCGGCCCCGCTTCCCAGGGTCCGGCGCCAGCGGGCCGATCCTGCCGTGAAGATTGCCAAGATCTTCAGCCGACTCCTTGCCGCGGGCCTTGCTGCTTCGTGCTTCGCCGTTGCGCAGGCGCAGGACAGGGCGCTGCCCGACCTGCGCGGCGGCGCTGATGCCAGCCTGCAGCGCGGCCTCGAACGGGTGGTGCGCGACCTTGGCCTCGACGCGGCCGTGCGCTCGCACCGGTTGGCTCTGGCGTTGGTCGACGTTTCGACGCCGGGCGCGCCGCGGCTGGCGATGCTCAACGGCGACGAGATCATGTACGCGGCGAGCCTGCCGAAGATCGCCATCCTGTTCGGCGCGCTGGTCGAGGCCGACGGCGGCCGCCTGAAGCTCGACGAGAAGACCGTCGGCGCGATGACCAACATGATCCGCTACTCGAGCAACGACGACGCCACGCGCGTGCTCGGCTGGGTCGGCGGCGAGCGCCTTCTGGAGATCCTGCAGTCCGACCGCTACAGGTTCTACGACGTGGCCGGCGGCGGCGGGCTGTGGGTGGGCAAGGCCTACGGCAAGGAGGCGGCCTTCCGCCGCGACCCGGTCGGCAACCTTTCGCACGGCGCCACAGCGTTCCAGGTCGCGCGGCTGTACTACCTGCTGGCCAACAACGCGCTGCTGAGCCCGCGCCTGAACGAACTGATGAAGGAAACGCTGTCCAGCCCCGGCATCCGGCACAAGTTCGTCAAGGGCCTGGAGTCGCTGCCGGGCGTCAGGCTGTACCGCAAGTCGGGCACGTGGAAGGACTTCCACGCCGACAGCGCGCTGGTCGAGCAGGGCGGCCGCCGCTACGTCATGGTCGCCATCGCCGAGCACCCCGAGGCCGGCCGCTGGCTGGAGCGGCTGGCCCTGCCGCTGCACGGACTGGTCACGTCCCCCGCGCCGACCGCCCCGACCACGCTGGCCGGCCGCTGACGGCCGCGGCGCCGCGCCGCGTCAGCGGATGTTCTCTGCCGTGTGCAGCACGACCCTGTCGCCGACGAAACGCACCGTCGCGTGGCGCTTCTCGTCGCCCCAGCGGCAGCTCCTGAAGCCGGCCGCATCGTCGCACGACGCCGGGCTGCCCAGCACCGCCGTGACCTCGGCGTAGGACATGCCGACCTTGACCTTGCCGTAGTTCTCGGCCGTAAGCCTGCTGCAGCCGGCGGCGAGCAGGGCGACGATGGCGACGATGGCCGTGTTGCGCATGGAGGGACTCCTCGTGCGGGGTTTGCGGCGGCTCAGCGCCCGCCGTGACTCGACTCGATCAGCTGCTGCAGACGGGTCGCCAGCGCCTGGTGCTCGGCGGCCGAGTTCTTGCGCAGGATGTTGGTGACCAGCGTGCTCATGTAGTAGAGCTTCCGGCCGGCGCCCGGCGACTCGACGATCGCGGTCGAGTTCATGTAGTTCTTGACGTTGCCGGCGTAGGGGCGGCAGGTGAAGCCGGCCTCCTTGGCGCACTCGAACAGCGAGCCCGACTTGAAGTACACCGCCGCGCCGGCCAGCGCCGGCGACGAGGCGTAGCGGATGCGCCGCTCGGTCACGTAGATCAGCCGCTTGATCTCGCGGCTGGAGAACTCGTCGACCAGCCGGCCCTGTTCCATGCGCAGCAGGTAGCGCATCAGCTCGCGCGCGGTGCCGTAGCTGTCGCCGGCGCCGGGCACCTTCTGCTTTCCGGTGGCAGTGAAGAAGCTGCCCTGGCGGAGCATCTCCAGGTCGAGGCCGTTGCGCGTCAGCGGTGCGTAGAAAGTCTCCTCGAACAGCGCCGTCAGATCCGCCTTCGGCGTCTCGTCGAAGAAGCGCCCGATCTCCGCCTCCTGCGGCGGGTAGGCGGCGCCGAACCTGCGGATCAGCATCGCCTCGCGCATCACCATGCCGGCGGCGGAGTTCGAGCTCGGCGACAGCATCCAGTCCAGCCACTCGTACAGCGTCGCCCGGTCGCCGACACGCACCGCGCGCCGGGTCAGCGTCCCGGTCTTCGGGTCGAAGATGCGCACCGTGTGGTGATCGGACTGCGAGAAGCCGTCGGCGGTCACCAGCGTGTCCTTCAGCACCCGGCGCCGCGCCTCGACCTCCGGCCAGGTGTCGGCCAGCGCCTGGAACAGCGCCAGCGCGACGACCAGCTTGC
>CAYLZU010000149.1:1571-7748 GCA_964388005.1 uncultured Burkholderiaceae bacterium | reverse complement strand
CGCTGTCGTGCTGATCGTCGGCAACGGATCGTCGGCAGGCATTTGCTTATGCGCGGCCGCTGCCGTCCGCCGGCACGCGCCGCCCGATAATTGCCGCCCGAAGGAGCCGAGCATGAAGCACCTGACCCCCCAGGAGGCCTACGAGGCGCTGCAGGCCAATCCGAACGCGCTGCTGATCGACTGCCGCACCGAGATCGAGCACTACTACGTCGGCCACCCGGTCGGTGCGATCAACATCGAGTGGAACACGGCCCCGGACTTCGAGGTCAACCCGCACTTCGCCGAGGAGGTGCTGCGCATGGCCGGCCGCAAGGACCGGCCGATCGTGCTGATCTGCCGCAGCGGCAAGCGCACGCTCGATGCCGGCGCCGAACTGGAGAAGCACGGCTTCACCAACGTCGCCAACGTGCTCGAAGGCTTCGAGGGCGAGCTCGACCGCGAGCATCACCGCGGCACGCTCGGCGGCTGGCGCAAGCACGGGCTGCCCTGGCGGCAGGTCTGATCGGGACCCGCGCCGCTTCCTTGCCGCCCGGCTGAACGCCGCGCGGACCGCGGCGGCCGTGCGCGGCCGCGCAACCGCTTCGCCTTCAGCGGCTGTCCCCGGAGCAGCGTCGCCAACGCGGCGCTGATCACCTCGAGCATGCTGGTGCTGTTCGCCGTCGGCGGACCGCTGTTCGGCATCTGGTCCGATCGCCCGCAGCGGCGCAAGCCGCAGTATGTCGCCGGCGCGGTCGTCATGTCGGCGGGGTTCGCCGTGCTGACGGCGTGGCCGGATGCGCCGCTGGCCCTGCTCGTGCCGCTGCTGCTGGCAGCGAGCTTCGGTGCCTGTTCGATGGTGCTGTCCTTTGGCTTCGCCAAGGAGTCGGCGCCGCCGCGGCTGCAGGGCACGGGCACTGGCGTCGTCAACGCCGGGGTGATGATCGGCACGCTGGTTCAGATGCCGGTCATCGGCCTCATTCTCGACGCCCGATGGCAGGGGATCGCGGTCAATGGCGTGCGGCAGTACGACGTCGCGGCCTTCCAGGCCGGGCTCGTCTTTCTGCTGTCGTGGATCGCGGTGGCGATCGTTCTGCTCGCGGCCACGCGTAAGACGCCCCGCGCCTGAAGTCGCCGCGCGACCTGCGCTGACCGAACGTGCGAGTCAGCCGCTCAGTGCAGCGCCACGATCGTCGTCATGACGCCGGTGTAGGCGGACAGGAACTCGTCGAGGTCCTCCGGCGACGGATCGGCGGCGATCAACGCCCGGACGCTGGAGCGGAACTGCTCGGCATCGCGGCCGCCGAGAAAGATCTCCCGGCGCAGGGTCTTGTCGACGATCTCGAAGCCGCCGGCCGGATGCTGGCCTTCGGCGCCGAAGCCGCTGAACTCGACGACGCAGAACTGATCGCTGTTGTAGACGGTTTGCATGGCTGTAACGAACGCTTTGGCGGCCGCATCTGATGACCTCCCACGCACCGAATATCGGCCCGCCCGCATCGAGTTCAAGTGCCGTCCCCGGCGCCGGCAGGGCCGTCGGCCGACGGGGACCGGCCTTGCCCCTGCCGGATCAGAGGCCGGAGGCGAGAAACTCGCGCAGGGCGGCGTTGAACTCGCCGGGCTGCTCGATGTTCGACAGGTGGGCCGCGCCGGCGATTCTCCGCATTCGAGCCTGCGGAACGTCGAGCAGGATGCGCTCCGCGCTTGCCGCTGGGGTGACGCGGTCGCCTTCGCCGAGGATCACCAGCACCGGGCAGCCCAGCGAGGACAGCCGGGTGGTCAGGTCGGCACGCGACATCGCCGCCACCGCGCCGAGGAAGCCGTCGACCGGCGTCGCCAGGAACACCCGCGCCGAACGGACCACGTCGGCGGCGCGGGTGGCGAAGAACGCGGCGGTGAACCAGCCGCTGAGGGTGGCATCGATGATGGCGTCCATGCCGAGCGGCGAGCGGACGGCGGCAAGGCCACTGGCCCACTGCGGCTGCGATTGCGGCGAAAACCGGCTCATCGCTCCGGCCAGCGCCAGGCAGGCGATGCGGCGCGGAAAGCGGATGGCGGCGATCTGCCCGACCATCGCACCCAGCGAGAGCCCGACGAAGTGGCAGCGGGCGATAGCCAGGTGGTCGAGCAGCGCCCGCACATCGTCGGCCATCTGCTCGAGCGTGTAGTCGCCCGGCGGCGCCTCGGTGCGGCCGTGGCCGCGCAGATCGAAGCGCAGGACGTTGCAGGCGCGGTCGAACGCGCCGGCCTGGGCGTCCCACATCGAGTGGTCGTGGCCGAGGGCGTGGGCGAAGACCAGCCACGGCCGCGTCGGGCCGCCGTCGCCGTCGATGCGGTAGGCGATTTCGATGCCGTTGAGCCTGGCCAGCTCCATCGTCAGCAGTCGACCTCGAAGCGCACGCCCAGTTCGCCCTGCTGAAGCAGCCGGCTCAGGCGCGGCAGATGCCCGGCGTGCGCCGTCAGCAGCAGCACCGAGTGCGGGCGGAGGCTTCGCAGCGTACGCCCGAGCGTGACCCGCAGCGCGACCTGGCCGATGCAGCACGGACAGCCGGCCGTCAGCCCGACGAGCGGTATTCCCCGAGGTCCGGGTCGATCGAACAGGAGGTCCTCGACGATGACGACCCGCCGCGGCAGGTCGGCCTCCGGCGTCGCCGGCCGCAGCCAGTCGTCGATGGCGGCATCGCGCTCGGCGTCGCCGGCCGCGACCCGCAGCGTGACCCGGACCGCCGGCGCCGTCGGGGTGGTCACTTGCGCCAGTACGCCGGCGTGAACAGCACCAGCACCGACATCAGTTCCAACCGGCCGATCAGCATCGCAAAGGTGCAGACCCAGGTTTCGAAGTCGTTCAGGGCCGCGTAGTTGGTGCCCGGTCCGACCTGGTTCAGGCCCGGCCCGATGTTGTTGATGCAGGCGAAGACGGCGGTCAGCGCCGTGATCAGGTCCAGCCCCGAGGCGAGCAGCAGGATCGACAGCCAGGTGATCGAGGCGCCGTAGATCAGCATGAAGGCGAGCACGGCGAAGATGACCTGGTTCTCGATCACCCGGTCGCCGACCGTCACCGGGGCGATCGACCGCGGGTGCAGGATGCGGACGAATTCGCGCCGCGCCTGCTTGAGCAGGATCAGGCCGCGGATCATCTTGATGCCGCCGCCAGTGGAGCCGGCGCAGGTCGCGAAGCTGGCGAGGAACAGCATCAGGATCGGCGCGAAGATGGGCCACTGGTTGTAGTCGGTGCTGGCGTAGCCGGTGGTGGTGATGACCGAGACGCCGTTGAACAGCGCCTGGCGGAAGGCGCTTTCCCAGTCGGCGTGCACGTCGCGGAAGACGAGAAACGCCGTCAGCACCGGCACCGCCGCGACGAGCACGAGCAGGAAGGTGCGCGCCTCGGGGTCGCGCAGGTACGCCGCCGGCGACCGTGATCGCCAGGCGGTGAAGTGGAGCGTGAAGTTGATGCCGGCGAGTGTCATGAAGACGACCGCCACCCGCTCGATCGCCGGCGAGTCCCAGTGCGCGAAGCTGGCGTCGTGGGAGGAGAAGCCGCCGATGCCCATGGTCGAGAAGGTGTGCATCAGCGCGTCGACCCAGTGCATGCCCGCCAGCCGGTAGGCGAGGAAGCAGGCCAGCGACAGGCCGACGTAGACCGCGTACAGCAGCTTCGCCGTGTCGGCGATGCGCGGTGTGAGCTTCGCCTCCTTCAGCGGCCCAGCGTACTCGGAGCGGAACACCTGCGAGCCGCCGACTCCGAGCAGCGGCAGGATCGCCACCGCCATGACGATGATGCCCATGCCGCCGAGCCATTGCAGCAGGCAGCGCCAGACGTTGATCGACAGCGGCAGTGAATCGAGCCCGGCGAGCACCGTGGCGCCGGTCGTGGTCAGGCCGCTCATGGACTCGAAGTAGGCATCGGTGAACGACAGCCCCGGCAGGTGCAGCAGCAGCGGCAGGGCAGCGAACGCGGGGAGCACCGTCCAGACCAGCGTCACCAGCAGGAACCCGTCGCGCGGCAGCAGCTCGCGCCGGAACGGTCGCGTCGCCAGCCACATCGCCGCGCCGCTGCCGAAGGTGGCGGCGATGGCGAGGTCGTAGTCCTGGGACGCGCGCTCGCCGGCGATGAACGCCACCGCCAGCGGCAGCACCATCGTCAGCGCGAAGATGGCGATCACCGCGCCGAGCACGTTCAGCACCGGCGCCAGCGTGCGGGTGAAGGCGGTCATGGCAGGGTGAAAAAAACAGGCGCCAAGATGCGCCCGTGGTCCGATGAGCGCCGGCCGGCGGCGCCGATGCTCAGTCCTTCTCGCGCAGGAACTCGACGAAGTCGTAGGCCATCATCGACAGGCCGATGAGCACCACGACCACCAGGGCCGGATCCTTCAGCTTGACGACGATCGCGCCGACGAAGACGATCATCAGCAGCATGCCGATCAGGCCGAAGATCAGTTTGGTCAACATCAGGTGCCTCCATGAGCCCGCCGTCCGCGGGCGCTAGTGTTCCGACCCACAGGTTTCGAAACGGCGCGTTCCACGAAGTGCGACGCGGGTTGCAACAATGGCGAAATCGGCGCCAGGCACGAAGCCGCGCGGAGCCTGGTTGGGAACCAGGCGAGCACGGCGACACAGCATGGCGGCGATTCTCGCCATTGTTGCTTCGAAACTTGTGGGTCGGAACACTAGTCCCCGGCCGCGACCGCGGCGCACAGCCATCGCGCGGTGCGCAGCAGCCGCGCATCGTCGCCGCGCTGACCCACCAGCTGGATGCCCAACGGCAGTCCGTTCTCGCCCCGCGCCAGCGGCAGACTCAAGGCCGGCATGCCGCAGAAGGTCCACAGCGTCGCCAGCAGCGGATCGCCGGTCGCGTCGAGTCCCTTCGGCGCCGTGCCGAGCGTCGCCGGCGTGACAATGGCGTCGAAATTCGCGAACAGCTCGGCGAAGCCCTCGTTGACGATTTCGATGCGCTGCAGCGCCTTGTGGTGGTCGACCGCAAGCACCCGCCGGCCGCGCTCGATCTGTCCCCGCAGCGACGCCGAAAGCCGGTCGCAGCCGCGCTCGTATTCGAGCTCGAGGGCGGCGGCGAGGTCGGCTTCGAAGACGGTGCGGTGCCAGTCGACCGCCCGCGCTGCCGATTCCGGCAGCTCGAAGGATTGCGCCTGGTCCGCAAGCGCCTGCGCCAGTTCGTCGAAGGCCGCCCGGGCGTCGGTGTCGAGACGATCCCAGAACGGTGTCCGCACCAGCGCCAGCCGCGGCGGCAGCGGCGGATCCTGGGCCAGCACCGCGGACAAGGGCGGGCGCGCCCGCGGCGGCTGGGTGTCGGCATCCCCGTCGTCGAAGCCGGCGATGCACTCGGTGACCAGCGCCAGGTCCTCGATCGACCGGGCGAGAACACCGACGTGATCCAGGGTCCGTGAGAGCCGCAGCACGCCGCCGCGCGGCACTAGCCCGAACGACGGCTTGAAGCCGAACACGCCGCAGAACGACGCCGGGCGGATGATCGAGCCGTTGGTCTGCGTGCCGAGCGCCGCCGGCACCATGCCGGCGGCCACCGCGGCGGCCGATCCGCTCGAGGATCCGCCTGGCGTGTGCTCCGGGTCGTGCGGGTTGCGCGTCTTGCCCGGCGCGTCGGTGGCAAGCTCGGTGGTGACCGTCTTGCCGAGGATCACCGCGCCGGCGGCGCGCAGGCGGCCGACGACGGTGGCGTCACCGCGAGCGATGCGGCCGGCGTGCAGCACGGTTCCGTCGCCTGTCGGTAGCCCACGAACATCGATGATGTCCTTGATGCCGACCGCCACCCCGTGCAGCGGCCCACAAGGAAGGCCGCGCATGCGGCGCTGATCGGCGTCGCGTGCCTGCTCGAGGGCGAAGTCGGGGTCGAGATGCGCCCACGCCTGCACCGCCGGCTCGACCTCCTCGATACGGGCAAGGCAGGCGCGCACGTGGTCCTCGGACGTGAGCGCCCCGCCGGCGATCAGACGCGCCGTCTCGGTGGCGGTGAGCCAGTTCAGCCGCGCCGCGTCCATCGGCCCCTCAGTTGCCGTACATCAGGTCGGGAAGCCATTGGTAGATCGGCGGATACGCGTACAACAGCGCCATGGTGACGAAGACGAAGACCAGGAACTGCATGCAGCCGCGGAAGATCGTGCCGAGCTGCAGGCTCTTCGGCGCGATGCCTTTCAGGTAGTAGGCGGACATCGCCATCGGCGGCGTCAG
>CAYLZU010000149.1:0-1480 GCA_964388005.1 uncultured Burkholderiaceae bacterium | reverse complement strand
CTCCAGCGGCCAGCCGAGCAGGAAGATGATCAGCTGCGACAGCAGCAGGAAGGTGACCGGATTCAGGTCCAGCCCGAGCACGAACTCCTTGATCACGCCCTCGCCGCCGAGATAGGAGAACACGGAGGAGAAGAGCCACGAGCCGATGAACAGATAACAGACCATCGCCGAGGTGCGCGCGGTCAGGAACACCGCCTCCTTCAGCCGCGGCCAGGACAGCGCCCGATAGGCGGCGGCGAGGATCATGCCGCCGAAGGCGCCGACCGCGGCCGCCTCGGTCGGCGTGGCCAGCCCAAACAGGATCGCGCCGAGCACCGACAGGATCAGGATCGCGAGCGGAAAGAACGCCTGCAGCAGCATGATCGTCATCTTGACGGCGCCGATGTCGGCGACCGCTTCCTTCGGCAGCCTGGGCATCAGCTTCGGATTCAGCGTCGCGCGCACGATCACGTAGGCGATGTAAAAGCCGGCGAGGATGAACCCCGGGATCAGCGCCGCCGCGTACAGCTTGACGACCGATGTCGCCGATGTGGCGGCGTAGACGATCAGCATGATCGACGGCGGGATCAGGATGCCGAGCGTGCCGCCGGCGCAGATCAGGCCGGCGGAGATCTTCTCGTCGTAGCCGGCTTTCAGCATCGCCGGCAGCGCCAGCAGGCCCATCAGCGTCACCACCGCGCCGACGATGCCGGTGGCGGTGGCGAACAGCGCGCAGGTGATCAGCGTCGCCACCGCGAGCGAGCCCGGAATCGCGCGCGTCGCCACATGGAGAGAATGGAACAATCGATCGAGGATGTTGGCGCGCTCGACGATGTAGCCCATGAACAGGAAGAGCGGCACCGCCGTGAGCACGTCGTTGGTCGTGACCTCGAACGCCTTGATCACGATCTGGCTGAAGATGATGTCGCCCTTGAGCGCGTAGCCGAAGCTGAAGCCGAGCGCCATCAGCGTGAACGCGATCGGGAATCCCAGGAAGATGACGACGATGAAGATCCCCATCATCAGGATGCCGATTTCGGGATTCGTCATCGCCCGGCTCCCGGCGCGGCCTGCTTCGCTTTCTCCGCCTCGATCTCGCGCAGCCTTTCCTGCTCGTGGAGAATGGCCGTTTCCATTTCCTCGACGTCGGCGAGGCGCTGCGGCCACAGGCCGGTGCGGATGCAGACGATGCAGCGGACGATTTCGGCGAAGCCCTGCAGCAGCAGGAACGCCGCGGCCACCGGGATCATCACTTTCAGCAGATAGACCGGCACGCCGGCCGGGCTGAAAATGCTCTTTTCCTTGAAGTTCCACGACATCTCGGCGAACGGGATGCCGGCATAGATCAGCGCGCCGACCGCCGGCACGAAGAACACGATGTAGAGCACGAGATCCACGGAAGCCTGCGTTCGCGGGCGCCAGCGCCGGTAGAGGAAATCGGCCCGCACATGGCCGTTGCGCGAGAGCGTGTAGGCGCCCGTCATCAGCAGCAGCATGCCGT
>CAYLZU010000148.1:0-7820 GCA_964388005.1 uncultured Burkholderiaceae bacterium | reverse complement strand
GGCCGAAGCCGCCCGTCTGCTGCTGGTGAAGTGACGCTTACTTCGCGAAGCGCAGGTAAAGCGGGTCGTAGTGGACGGCGTGCCGCACCTGGGCGTTGTCGAACGCCGCGAAACCGAAGCCGTACGACGCATTCAGGTCACTGAACTGCACGTCGAACTTGCTGCCGGTCGTCAGCTTGCGCGCGACCTCGGAGGTCCAGACGCCGTTGACCCAGCGGATGGCGACCTTGATGTCGGCCCGGTCGCCCTTGGTCTGGAAGGTGATGAACGAGGCCACTTCGTCGCCGGCCTTGAAGTTGTCGACGAAGGGCACCTGGTTGCCGTCCCTGATGTAGAAGGTCCCGCCGGCGTTGGCGGCCTTGCCGTCCCGGTTCATGAACTCGGGCTTGCCGTTGACCAGCGCGAAGCCCCGGTACTCGGGGCCACCCGGATCGCTCTTGCGGCCGGCGCCCGGTGCGTTCTTGGCGTCGAAGCGGGTGTGGTCGAGGTACTGGTCGTCGACGTGGCCCATCGGCGCCGTGCGCATGCTCTTCAGGTGCCAGATGTCGCCGAGCTCGCCTTCCTTCGCGGTGTACTTGTTGCCGTAGGGTTTGCCGGGTTCGCCAGCATGGCAGGCGACGCCGCAGCCCATCTTGTCCCAGTCGGCGATCGAGT
Organism: uncultured Burkholderiaceae bacterium; assembly: GCA_964388005.1. Taxonomy (GTDB): domain Bacteria; phylum Pseudomonadota; class Gammaproteobacteria; order Burkholderiales; family Burkholderiaceae_F; genus JADJWR01. The sequence goes on along the minus strand of CAYLZU010000148.1, from coordinate 7,166 downwards.
TGTTGATGTTCCAGATGATCGCCCACTTGTCTTCGTAGTAGATGTTCTCGTCGCCGCCCTTGTTGGCCGGATCGACGAGCTTCTTCCACGAGCCGTCCGCCTGCTTCTGGAACGGGCCGCGGCGCATCGACTGCGTCGGGTCGGCGTACTGGACCAGGAAGTAGACCATGTCGCCGCTGTAGACCGCCTTCAGCGTGGCGGTCGTCTCGCCCTTGCCGCCGGCGAAGTTCATGCCGTCGCTGAGCTTCACGGTGATCGGCTTGGCGGCCGACCAGGCGGCGTCGTTCGGATTGCCGTCGAGAGTGGGCGCCGTCGCGACCTTGGCGGCGACCATCACATTCGGGGCGGCGGCTTCTTCCTTGGTCGCGCAACCGGCCAGCGCCAGTGCAATAGCAGAGAGGGCAAGGGGTGCGAAATGACGCATCGTGTTCTCCTTGTCGGGGTTGGTTTGCCTGCAATCCGTTCCGAGGCTCCGCCCGCGAACCGCGTCGGAGACTTTTGCTTCGAAGCGGATGGTGCGCCGGCGCGGTGCCTGGGTACTGATCCGGATCAATGCCAGTCCACGTTTCCGCTGCGAGAAGCGGCGACACTCCGCGCCGAAATTGAGCCGCGTTATCGGAGTTCGATCGCAGGGCGCTGCCGACAAGGCAGCGCCGACCCGGTTGCTTCCGCCCGACCCGACCCGGCATTGCCGGGGCCGGTTCGCCGCCCCTTGTCCTTCGTCATCCGGCCGCGGCTGTTGCTCTGGCACTATCGCCGCCGGCACGGTGCCGTGGTGAGCTCCGCTGCGGCAGGCGGGCAGCATGAGAGATATCTTCCGCGAGACCTTTCTCGGCTTCATCCGCGTGCACCTGCTGCACCATGCGGCGAAGGAGCCGTTCTTTGGCATCGAGATGATCGACGAGCTGAAGCGGCACGGCTACGCGCTCAGCCCCGGCACGCTGTACCCGATCCTGCACAGCCTAGAAGCGGCCGGCTATCTGCGCAGCGAGCAGCAGGTCGTCAACGGCAAGGTGCGGCGCTACTACCGCGGCACCGCCAAGGGGCTGAAGGCGCTGGAGAAGCTGAAGGCCAAGGTTCGCGAACTGATTGAAGAAGTGCTCGAGGACGACCCGCCCCGCAGCCGGGCCGCCGGGCGCACCCGGACCAGGCCACGCTAGTTCGGCGCCGGCGCCGGCGCCGACGCCGGCTGGACTTCCCTTTCCGCTGTCGAGTCACGTTGGCCCGCCCGACCGCGGCGGCGAGTGCCCATGGTCGCGTCGATCGGGCACTTGACCTTCCAGTTGTTAGTAACGTACGCTACAAGAATGTTGTGTACGTTACTCATTATTTCCTTCCCCACCGACAACGCCACGGCGCGGATGCGTGCCTGGAGGGCGCTGAAAGCGGCGGGCGCGGCGGTACTGCGCGATGGCGCCTATGCGTTGCCGGCCGGTGATGGGCACCGGCAGACGCTCGAAGCCGTCGCCGCCGACGTCAAGGCGAACGGCGGCCAGGCGCTGGTATTCGACGAAGCGCGCAGCGGAGACGATCTCGCGGCGCTGTTCGACCGGCGCGATGCCTATGCGGCCTGGATCGCCGAGGCGAACGAACTGCGGGCGCTGCTCGACGGCGAGCGGGCGGCCGAGGCGCCGCGTGGCCTGGCGCGGCTGCGCCGCGCCTTCGAGCAACTGGCGGCGATCGACTTCTTTCCCGGCGAGGCGCAGCGCCAGGCGGCGCAGGCGTTGCAGTCGGTTGAAGACGCGGTGAGCCGGGCGCTGGCGCCGGACGAACCGCGGTCGATCGCCAGCGAAGTGCGGCCTCGCGACCGCAGCCGCTACCTCGGCCGCGTCTGGGCGACGCGCGCCCGCCCATGGGTCGACCGCCTGGCCAGCGCCTGGCTGATCCGCCGCTTCATCGACCCCGATGCGCGCTTCCTGTGGTTGGCCTCGCCGGCAGACTGTCCGAAGCGCGCGCTCGGCTTCGACTTCGACGGCGCCACGTTCAGCCACGTCGGCGCCCGCGTCACCTTCGAGACGCTGCTCGCCGCCTTCGACCTCGAGACGCCGGCGCTGCTGCGGCTCGGCACCATCGTCCATGCGATCGACGTCGGCGGCGTCAAGCCGCCGGAGACGGCTGGCATCGAAGCCGTTCTGGCCGGAATGCGCGAGGCGATCACCGACGACGACGCACTGCTGCAGGCGGCGGCCGGTGTCTTCGAAGGCCTGCACGTCGGCTTCGAAAAGGAGCGGACCGGATGAGCGCGACCATCGCAGCCAGGCCGCCGCCGGCCGTCAGCTTCGCCGAGGCGCTGCGCTTCTGGCTGAAGCTCGGCTTCATCAGTTTCGGCGGCCCGGCGGGGCAGATCGCCATCATGCATGCCGAACTGGTCGAGCGCCGGCGCTGGATCAGCGAGCGCCGGTTCCTGCACGCGCTGAACTACTGCATGCTGCTGCCGGGACCGGAAGCGCAGCAACTGGCCACCTACATCGGCTGGCTCCTGCACCGGACCTGGGGCGGCATCGTCGCCGGCAGCCTGTTCGTGCTGCCGTCGCTCGCCATCCTGATCGCGCTGTCGTGGATCTACCTGCGCTTCGGCGACCTGCCGGTGGTCGCCGGCATTTTCTACGGCATCAAGCCTGCCGTGACCGCGGTGGTGTTGCACGCGGCCTGGCGCATCGGTTCGCGGGCGCTGAAGAACCGCTGGCTGTGGGTGATCGCCGCAGCCGCCTTCGTCGCCACCTTTGCCTTCGGCGTGCCGTTCCCGGCCATCGTCGCCGCGGCGGCGGCGATCGGCTGGCTGGGCTCCCGGCACGCACCGCAGCTCTTTGCCGTCGGCGGCAGCCATGGCGGCGCCGCGGCCTCGACGTACGGCCCGGCGCTGATTGACGACAACACGCCGCCGCCGCCGCACGCCCGCTTCTCGCGCGCCCACCTCGCGCGGGTGCTGCTGGCCGGGCTGGGCCTGTGGGCGCTGGCGATGGCGTTGCTCGTCGCCGCGCAGGGCTGGCACGGCACCTTGACGCAGATGGGCTGGTTCTTCAGCAAGGCGGCGCTGCTGACCTTCGGCGGCGCCTACGCCGTGCTGCCCTATGTCTACCAGGGCGCGGTCGTCGATCACCAGTGGCTCAGCGCGGCGCAGATGATCGACGGCCTGGCGCTCGGCGAGACCACGCCGGGGCCGCTGATCATGGTGGTGGCCTTCGTCGGTTTCCTCGGCGGCTGGCAGAAGGAAGTGCTCGGCCCCGAGGCATTGTTCGCCGCCGGCGCGCTCGCCGCGGCCGTCGTGACCTTCTTCACCTTCCTGCCTTCGTTCGTCTTCATTCTCGCTGGCGCGCCGGCGGTCGAGGCCACGCACGGCAACCTCGGCTTCACTGCGCCGCTGACGGCGATCACCGCCGCGGTGGTCGGCGTGATCGTCAACCTGGCGCTGTTCTTCGCCTGGCACGTGCTGTGGCCGCGCGGCGCCGACGGGCCGTTCGATGCGGCCTCGGCCGTCATCGCCGCCGCCGCGGCCGTGGCGCTGTTTCGTTTCAAGGTCGGCGTGCTGCCATTGCTGGCGGGATGCGCGGCAGCGGGCCTGGTCGTCACTTTCATTCGATAGGAGGGCGCCATGGAGCTTCAGATGCGTGAACTGCCCTTCGATCCAGCGTCGCTGCACGGCCTGTCGCAGCGCCTGGTCGAGAGCCATCACCGCAACAACTACGGCGGCGCGGTGAGGCGCCTGAATGCCATCCGCGCCCGGCTGGCGGCCATGGCCTTCGAGACCGCGCCGGGATACGAACTGAACGGACTCAAGCGCGAGGAGCTGATCGCCACCAACTCGATGCTGCTGCACGAACTGTATTTCGCCGGCCTCGGCGGCGACGGCGTGACGATGGCGCCGGCCTGGGAACTCGCGCTCGCGGCCAGCTTCGGCAGCGTGCAGCGCTGGCGCGACGAGTTCACGGCCATGGGCAAGGCGCTCGGCGGCGGCTCCGGCTGGGTACTGCTGACCTTCCAGCCGCGCGACGGCACGCTCGTCAACCAGCGGGCGGCCGATCACGCGCAGGCCATCGCCGGCGGCGTGCCGCTGCTTGCGCTCGACATGTACGAGCATGCCTACCACCTCGACCACGGCGCCGCCGCCGGCGCCTATGTCGATGCGTTCATGGCCAACATCGACTGGGCGGCGGCGTATGCGCGCTATCGGGCCGCGGTGGCGGCGGCGGCCGAGGGGCTCGCGGTTGGCGCGGACGACATCGCCGGCGCCGAGCTGATCGACGTGCGACGTGCCGGCGCCTACTCGCAGGGCGACACGAAGATCGCTGGCGCGCAGTGGCGCGACCCGGCCACGATCGGCCTGTGGGCCGGTGAGCTGGCGCCGGACTGGCCGGCCGTCGTCTATTGCGTGTACGGCCACGAAGTGAGCCAGGCGGCCGCCTTGCGGCTGCGTGCGCAGGGAGTGCCGGCGCGCTTCCTGCGCGACGGCATCGAGCAGTGGACCGCGGCGGGGCGGCCGCTGCAACCGAAGAGCGCCGCGTGACGACGGCTCGGGCCATGGGAGGCCGAGCATGACGACCGAAGTCCAGCCGCGCCTGGCGATCCTGTATCCCGGCGACCGCGCCGCGCGTGAGCGGGCCGATCCGGCGGCGAGCCGCTTTGCGGCGCTGTTCGACGCCTTCGCCGTTGCCGGCGTGGCGGCCGAGCCGGCCGTCTATCACGACGACTTTGCCGCCGAAGTCGAGCAGCAGCTTCGTCAGGTGCGGGGCGTGCTGGTATGGCACAACCCGATCGAAGGCGGGCGTACGCGCGAGCGGCTCGACGCGATGCTGCGCCGGGTCGCCGCCGCCGGCGTCTTCGTCAGCACCCACCCCGACGCGATCCTGCGCCTGGGCACCAAGGACGTGCTGCTCGACGCGCGCGAGCTGCCGTTCGGCTCCGACGCGCATCGCGTCGGCAGCGTCGGTCAGCTGCGCGCGGAACTGCCGCAGCGGCTGGCGCGCGGCGCGCGCGTGCTCAAGCAGCATCGGGGCCACAGCGGCATCGGCGTCTGGCGCATCGAGCAGCTGGGTGAAAGCGAGTTCGCGCTGCGACACGCGCAGCGCGGCGCCGTGGATCAACGCGTCGACTTTGATACGGTGCTGCGGACGCTGGCACCGTATTTCGAACAGGGCGGCCACATGATCGACCAGCCGTGGCAGCCGCGTCTGACCGAGGGGATGACTCGGGCCTACCTGGTGCGGGACCGGGTCGCCGGCTTCGGCCATCAGGCCGTCAATGCGCTGTTTCCGGCTCCACCAGGCGGCGAGGCGACGCCGCCGGGACCGCGCCTGTACAGCGGTGCTGAAGATCCCCGTTTCCAGGAGCTGCGCAGGCGGCTGGAAGGCGAGTGGGTGTCGCTGCTGTGCCAGCGCGTCGGACTGGCGCCCGACGCGCTGCCGTTGCTGTGGGACGCCGATTTCCTGCTCGGCGAACGCGGTCCCGGCGAACCGGAACGCTACGTGCTGTGCGAGATCAACGTCAGCAGCGTGGCGCCGTTCCCGGACAGCGCCGTGGCGCCGCTGGTCGCGGCGACATGCGCGCGGCTGCGGCAGAAACTCACTTGCGGGCGGTCCGGTCGCGGATGATGGACGCGCTGCTGGAGTCGGAGCCGCGACCGCCTCAGCGGCCGCGCAGTGCCAGCGCGACGCCGCCGAGGGTGAGCGCCAGCGCCAGCCACTGCTGTGCGCCGAGCGGTTCGCCGATTGCGATCGCCCCCGAGAGCACGCCCACCACCGGCGTGATCAGCGTCGCCATCGCCGCGTTGGCCGGCGGCAGCCGGCGCAGCGCCGCGAACCAGGTGAGGTAACAGACGCCCATCGGCGCCACGGTCATGTAGGCCATCACGGCGATGCCGGTGATGCTCAGCGCCGCGAGCCGCGGCCGCTCGAAAGCGGCAGCGAACGCGAGCATCGGCAGGCAGCCGAGTCCGACCTGCCAGGCCACCGAGGCCAGCGGCGGCAGTGGCAGCGGCCGCCGCATCGTCACCGTGCCGAAGGCGAACAACATGGCCGCGGCCAGCGCCAGGGCGATGCCGACGAGCTTGTCCCGAGCCAGTGCCAGCGGCGTGCCGGCGAACAGCAACGCGATGCCGCCGATGCCGAGCGCCAGTGCCGCGAGCCGGCGCAGCGTCGGCCGTTCGCCCAGCACCGGCCAGGCGAGCAGCGTCGCCCAGATCGGCATCGTGTAGACGACCAGCGCCCCTTCGCCGGCCGACAGCCATTGCATCGCCAGCGTCGACAGCCCCATCCAGGCAGTGACGTTGATCGCCGCCGCGGCCAGAAGCCGCGGCCACTCGCCGCGCGGCACGGCGAGCGATTCACCGCGCGCCACCGCAAGCACGGCGAGCCCGACCGCCGCAATGACGCCGGCGGTGCCCCGCGCCGACAGCGGCGGCCACTCCCGCAGCAGCAGCTTCATCGCCGGCCAGTTCAGCCCCCAGCCTATCGCGGTGACGGCGAGGAGCAGTAATCCGGTTCGACGGTCGGCGTTCGGCATCTTCGCTTGACTCGCCCGATGCCCTTCGGGCGCCGGACGGTCAGCTCATCGCCGACTGTATTGCCGCCACGACCGTCAATATCTCGACGCTGATGGTCGTCACCCGCGCCAGCAGGTCCAGCACTTTGTCCTCGTCGCCGGCGAAACGGTCGGTGTTGGACTTCTTGCGGACGACCTGAAAGCCGAGGCGCTCCAAAGCGCCGGCGATCTCCCTGCCGCTCAGGCGCGGCAGCCCTGGGCATCGGCCGGGGCGACCTCGCAAGTGGTGACCGACGACGGCCCGCCGGGCTGCAGCGGAAACGCCTCCAGGTAAACAGCAGTCGCTTCGCGCAGGTTGGCCAGCGCCTCCTCGACGGTCTCGCCCTCCGTCGTCGTGCCAGTTTCGGGATTCAGCGCGGTGAAGCCGCCCGCGGGGGCGGGTATCAGGACGGCGGTCAGCAGCATGGGCGGCCTCGAATCGGGCGAGCGGTCGGCTCGAAGGTTACCGCAGCGGCGCGGCTGCCTCCCCTTGAACCGGCACAATCCGCCCTCATTTCTCGCGCGCGGGCAGGGGAGCCCGTGACCGCGGACCGAAGACGAGGACCACCACGATGGGCGCACACAAGGAAACCCTAGGCTTCCAGGCCGAGGTGAAGCAGCTGCTTCACCTGATGATCCATTCGCTGTAT
>CAYLZU010000147.1:0-7872 GCA_964388005.1 uncultured Burkholderiaceae bacterium | reverse complement strand
AACTGCTGAAGAAGGTCGGCCTGCACGCCGATGCCGTCAGCCGCTATCCGCACGAATTCTCCGGCGGCCAGCGGCAGCGCATCGCCATCGCGCGGGCGCTGGCGGTGGAGCTGCCGCTGATCGTCTGCGACGTCGAGGTCGGCGACCTCGGTCGACGCACCGCGCGCGCGGGTGGCGAAAGGCCATACCGCAGCGGCCGCCGGTTGAGCACCGGCCTCCGACTCAATGCGGCCGACGATCCATGGTGACTTTCCGGATCGTTCGGGTTTGCCCGATGACGCGCTGCGAAAGCACTGGACGCTGTTGGCTCGGCGCGACATTGACTTCGCGCCTGCCGCCGTCCTGTCATGAAATCGCTCACTAACTATTTTCGTTCGTTACCCTTCGTTACTTGCTGGATCTCGATGCGGGGTTGGCGACGACCCCTTGGCGCTACGTCTACTTCAGGAGGGGAAGGCATGAGGAGCAGAACGAGGCTGAGTCTGGCCGTCAGCGCCGCTTTCGGCGCCGGTGCTTTGAGTTTTGTGCCCGGTGCGGCGCTCGCCCAGAGTGGCGCCCAGCAGCTGGACCGGGTCGAGGTCACCGGCTCGCTGATCCGGCGGATCCAGAGCGAGGTGGCGCTGCCGGTGACCAACATCGGCACCGAGGAACTGCAGCAGGCGGGCGTCACCAATGCCGAGCAGTCGCTGCGGCTGATCACCCAGAACAATGCCGGCGGCGCGGTCACGTCGGGTTCGGTCAGCTCCAATAATGGCGGCGCCTCGTACGCGAGCCTGCGCGCGCTCGGCGCCCAGCGGACCCTGGTGCTGCTGAACGGCAAGCGGATCATCAACAATCCGAACGGCACGCTCGGCGTCGACCTGAATACCTTGCCCGTCGCGGCACTGGATCGCATCGAGATCCTGTCCGACGGCGCGTCCGCCATTTACGGTACCGACGCCATTGCCGGCGTGATCAACTACATCACCCGCAAGCAATACGAGGGCATCAGGGTCGCCGGCGAGACGCAAATTCCCGAAGACGGCGGCGCCGAGGTCTACACCGCCAACGTGCTCGCTGGCTGGGGCAACTTCAACACCCAAGGGTGGAACGTCTACGGCGGCTTCAACTTCCGCAAGCAGCTGCCGCTGAGCGGCACCGAGCGCGACTTCATGTCGACGTCGTACATCCCCAGCAAGGGTTTTGACGGCACCAGTTCGCTCACCTTCCCCGGCAACTACAGCCAGACGGGAACGGTCACCAACACCAACCCCACTCTTCCCGGCTGCTTTCCGCCGTCATCGATCCGCGTCGGCAACAATCCCTTCTGTTCGGCGGACACGCAGGTCTTCACGAACGTCCTGCCCGATCAGGAGCAGTATTCCGGCTTCCTGAAGGGCAGCATGGCGCTTGGTCAGAACCACACCCTGTCGGCCGAGTATTTCTGGGCCCAGAACACGGTCAACAGCATGATCGCGCCGTCGCCCGAAAGCGGCCTGTCGATGACCTCGAACAACCCCTTCTACCCCGGAAACGGCATCACGCCGATCACCGTTCCCGCGCTCGACCCGACACGAGCGATCTCCGTTGGCTGGCGGACCAGCGCCATCGGCCCGCGAAGGACCGAGGTCGAGAACGTGACCCAGCGCGCGCTGCTGAATCTCGAAGGGAACATCGCGAACTGGGACTATGGCGCCGGCCTGATCTGGTCGAAGGCGCACGTGGAGACCAATTTCATCAGCGGCTATCCCAACCGCGCGGCGCTGAACAACGGCATGACCGGGGCCTCCGGGGCGCCCTTCCTCAATCCGTTTGGCGCCCAGACCGCAGCCGGACAGGCCTACATGGAGGCCAACCAGCTGACCGGCCAATTGCAGGACATCGACGGCACGCTCTTCGGCGGCAACGCCGTGGCCTCGACCCAGTTCGGCAACCTGCCCGGTGGGCCGATGGCACTCGCCTTGGCGGCCGAGTACCGGGAGGAAGACAACAAGTTCGTCACCGATATCGTCAAGGCGCGCCAGAGCACGACCTCGGGCCTTGGCGGCGCGGCGCCGCTGCGCGAAGGCGACCGCGACGTCTGGGCTGTGGCGGCGGAAATGACCTTCCCGATCATGAAGAACCTCGAGGTCGGTGTCGCGCTGCGCTACGACGACTACAGCGATTTCGGCAACACCACCAACCCGAAAGTCGCGATCAAGTACCAGCCGACCCAGCAACTGCTGCTGCGCGGCTCGTACAACACCGGCTTCGCGGCGCCGACGCTGGCGCAGCTGTATGCGCCACAGGCGACGACCTTTACCTCGACCCGCTACAACGATCCGGTGCTGTGCCCGGGCGGGGTGCCGAATCTCGCCGCCGGCGCCGTGCCGTCGCGCGACTGCGGTCTGCAGTTCCAGCAGCTGACCGGCGGCAACGAGGATCTGCAGCCTGAGGAGTCCGATGCCTGGACGGTTGGATTCATCTTCCAGCCGACGCCGGAGGTCTCGTTCGGCCTCGACTATTGGAGCTACGAGGTCACCACCAACCTCGGCGTGCTCGGCGAGACGACGATCTTCGGCGATCCGGCCAAATACGCGAACCTGTTCGTCCGCTGCAGCCAGGCACCCCCGGAGCGGCGGGCGATTGTTCCGGCCTGCCAGACGCCGGGTGGCGATCCGCTCGCCTACATCATCAACACGCAGTTGAACCTGGGTGACACGAAGACCTCAGGCATCGACCTGCAGTTCAACTGGAACGGGCGCCCGGGCCAGTATGGCGCGTTCTCGCTGGGTATCCGCGGCACCTACATCACCAAGTACGAGTTCCAGCTCGAGCCGAACGGCCGCTGGTACGAGCCGGTCGGAAACTTCAGCAACGAGTTCGGCGGGCCGATCATCCGTTACCAGCAGGTCACCAACCTGGGCTGGGAATCCGGCGCATGGGCGGCCAACCTGTTCAACCGCTACACCTCGGGCTACTTCGACATGAATCCGAGCTCATCGGTGAGCGCGCCGTACCGGCAGAACACGGTGGGCAAGAACTCGGTCTGGAACCTGACGGTGACCTGGACCGGAATCAAAGGCCTGACGCTGCAGGGAGGCGTGCTGAACCTGTTCGACAGCGACCCGCCGTACTCGAACCAGAACCAGCGCTTCCAGTCGCGCGCCTACGACGACCGTTTCGCCAGCCCGATCGGGCGCACCTGGCAACTGGCGGCGCGCTACGAGTTCAAGTAGCCGCGCGCGTTCCTGCGCTCGGAAAGAGGGCCCTTGCGGGCCCTTTTTTTCGCCTGAGCGGGAGAGGCTTTCGCAGCGGTTCTGTTGCGTCGCAACATCGGTAATCGGTGTTGGGATGAAGCCACATTCGACGAGGAAGGCTCGCTTTGTGAGCGGCGATTCGCGTTTCCGTTTGATGACATTCGTTACGCTTCCGCCGTACCGAGTCGGGCAACCGAGGAGCCGGGAGGGATTGGCTTCCGCGGTGGACGCCCAGTCGGGCAGTCAAACGGAGGAAATCCCAAATGTTCAGGAAAACGCGACTCAGCTTCGCGGTTGGCGCCGCTTTCGGCGCCAGCCTGGTGGGCTTGACCCCACTGGCATCGGCCCAGGCGCCGTCGGCGCAGCAACTCGACCGGGTCGAGATCACCGGCTCGCTGATCAGGCGGGTCGAGGGGGAGTCGGCACTGCCGGTGGTGGTCATCTCGGCCGATGAACTCGAACGCGCCGGCGTCAAGACGGCGGAGGCGGCAGTGCAGTTCATCGCCCAGAACCAGTCGACGGTGAATTCGTCGGGTTCGATCGGGGCAACCAACGGCGGCGCCGCCTATGCGGACCTGCGCGCCCTCGGTGTCGCGAGGACGCTGGTGCTGCTCAACGGCCAGCGAGTGGTCAAGAATCCGTACTCGGGCGTGGCCACCGATCTGAACGTGATCCCGACCGTGGCGATCTCGCGCATCGAGGTGCTGACCGACGGTGCGTCGGCAACGTACGGCACCGATGCCATCGCCGGCGTGATCAACATCATCACCCGCAGCGACTATCAGGGCATCTCGGTCAGCGGCGGCGCCAAGATTCCGCAGGAAGACGGCGGCAAGCAGTACAACGCCAGCATCACTGCCGGCTTCGGCTCGCTGGCCAAGGACGGCTACAACGTCTTCGGCGGCTTCTCCTACGTCAAGGAAGACCGCATCGCTGCGATCGACCGCGACTACCTGTCCTCGGGCATCAACCTCGACAAGGGGCTGGCGCTGACCAGCGGCACCACCTTCCCCGGCAACTACAGCCAGTCGGCGCGGGGCTTTGCCACCAATCCCACCCTGCCGGGCTGCGCGCCGAGCAAGTCGGTCCTGATCCCGGAGATCTTCGGCCCGAACTCCTGCCGCTACGACTTCACCCAGGACATCGACCTGATGTCCGAAGTCGAGCGCTGGTCGCTGTTCGGCCGCGGCAGTGTCGCCCTCGGCGCCAACCACACCGCTTCGCTCGAGTACTTCCTGGCCTACAACAGCGTCGCCAACAACGTCGCGCCGACGCCGCTGACCAGTCTGCCGATGCGGGCAAACAATCCGTACTTCCCGGGTGGCTCGGCCGGCGTGCCGATCACCAACCCGGCGCTCGATCCGACTCTGCCGATCTCGGTCGGCTGGCGGATGATTCCGGCCGGGCCGCGGGCCAGCGAAATCGAGAACACGACCCAGCGCATCCTCGGCGAACTCGAAGGCACGCTGGGCAAGTGGAACTACAAGGCCGCGGCGCTGTACAGCGACTCGCAGGTCGATAACACCTTCACCAACGGCTACGTCAGCCGGCAGAAGATCATCGACGGTCTCGCCGGGGCCAACGGGGCGCCGTTCCTCAACCCGTTCGGTGCCCAGACCGCGGCCGGCACCAACTACATCCAGTCGAACAAGATCCTGGGCCAGGTGCAGGACATCTCGGGCAGTCTGTGGGGCATCAACGGCACCGTTTCCGGCGAGCTGATGCAGTTGCCCGCCGGCCCGCTGAGCGCCGCCTTCCTGGCCTCTTACCAGAAGGAAGACATCGAGTTCACCAACAACTTCACCTTGATCCGTCAGGCCGCCAGTTCCGGCCTCGAACTGGCCGAGGACACGAAGGGCGACATCAGCAGCTGGGCCCTGGCCGCCGAGTTCAACATCCCGGTCCTGCGCAATGCTCCCTACGCGAAGAGCCTCGAGATTCCGATCTCGATCCGCTACGACGACTACGACCAGTCGGGCAGCTCGACCAACCCGAAGATCGGCGTGCGCTGGCAGACCAACGACAACCTGCTGGTTCGCGCCTCGTACAACACCGGCTTCCGCGCCCCGGGGGTGTTCGACCTGTTCGCGCCGAAGAGCATCACCTTCACCAGCAATCCCTACGACGACCCGGTGCTGTGCCCGAACGGCAACCCGGTTCCCGGCGCCGATCCGGCGCGCGACTGCGGCCAGCAGTTCCGCCAGCAGCAGGGCGGCAACGAGGACGTGCAGCCGGAAGAGTCGGATTCCTGGTCGGTCGGATTCGTGTTCGACGTCAACCGCAACGTGTCGTTCAGCCTCGACTACTTCAACACCAAGGTGACGGGCACCATCGGCGCGCTGCCGGAGACCGCCATCTTCGGCGACACCGTGGCCTACGCGAACAAGTTCGTCCGCTGCAGCCAGCTGCCGCCGTCGCAGGCCGCGGTGATCGACGCCTGCGTGCCGGGCCCGGTCGATCCGCTGGCCTACATCCTGACGCTCACCGACAACCTCGGCGACATCAAGACCTCCGGTTTCGACCTGGCCGTCAACGCCCGCTCGGACGCAACCGCCTACGGCCGCTTCAGCTTCTCGCTGAACGGCACCTACCTCACCAAGTGGGAGCAGCAGCTGGTCAAGAACGGCGAGTTCTTCGATGCGCTGGGCAACTACTCGGTCGACCTGAACTTCCCGGCGCCGCGCTGGCAGCATGTGATCCAGGTCGGCTGGGAATCGGGTCCGTGGTCGGCGAACCTGTTCAACCGCTTCAAGAGCGGCTACTACGACTTCAACCTGTTCACGCTCGACGACGACATCTACGGCAAGAACAGCGTCGGCAACTGGAGCGTCTACGACCTGAGCGTGTCGTGGAAGGGCATCAAGGGCCTGACGCTGACCGGTGGCGTGCTGAACCTGCTCGACAAGAAAGCTCCGTTCAGCAACCAGGGGGCGACATTCCAGAGCCAGTACGATCCGCGCATCACCGACCCGGTCGGCCGAGCCTGGTACCTGCAGGCGTCCTACGAGTTTAAGTAAGCGCCGGTCGGGGAGTGGAATCGAAAGGCCCGCGGGTTGCCCGCGGGCCTTTTTGTTGGGTCCGTCCGGCGATCAGCGCGGCAAGGCCTTCAGCCGTCGGAGGCTGGATGGCCATCAGTCAGGCGAAACAGGGATCGCGGTGCGTGCCTGGCGCTACACGCGCATCCACAACCGCGCCAGGTCGGCGGTGCCGTCGGTGCCCTTCACGCTGCGAAACGTCTCCTGGGCCTTGGCCTTGTTGCCGGCGCGCAGGTAAGCGATGCCCAGCAGCAGCCGCGCGTCGTCGGGGTGCTTCAGTTCCCTGTCGCCGAGTCCCTTCTGGATCAGCGCGATGCCCTTGTCGTGCTGGCCCAGGGCGGTGTAGGCGAAGCCGGCGCGGACCAGCGCGTTACCGTCCTTGGCTTCGGCCTCCGCCTCGGCAAGCAGCTTCGGCGCGTCCGCCGTGCGCTGGGTCGCGAGCGCGAGCAGGCGTTTCTGCCGCTCGGCCTCGGCGCCCTTGCCGAGGATGCCGCGCGCGAAACCCTCTTCGAGCACTGACTTGGCTTCGGCCGCCTGGTACTGCTGCAGCGCCATCTGCGCCATCTCGATGTAGTCCTCGACCGACTCCAGCGTCTTCGTCTCGCGTTTCAGCCGCAGAACGTCGAGCGCCAGCCGGCTGGAGAAGCCGGGCTTGGACTGGATTCTGCCGAGCACCGCCGACCAGTACTCCTTCTTCGGGTAGTAGGCGACCAGTTTCTCGAGCACTGCCGTCTGCGCGGCGGCGTTGCCGGTGCGACGCAGCGCGTCGGCGAGCCGCAGCAGGTCGTTCTCGTCGGGCCTGCGGCCCTCCTTCTCCGCGGCCTCGACGGCGGCCTGCGCGTCGCGCGCGATGGCGTTGAAGTCGCCGCTCTGCGCGTTGACGTAGGCGAGCAGCTTGTCCATGTCGCCCGCATTCGCGCCGAGTTGTCTGGCGCGTTGCGCCCATTCGCGCGTCTTGTTCCAGTCCTTGGTCTGCGCGTACAGGTGCGCCAGCGAGGCGGCGGTCTGCGCCTGCTCCGACTGGCTCACCTTGCCGGAGGCGAGCACCGCCTCGAAGGATCTGATCGCCGTCTGCGTCTCGCCGGCGCGGGCGGCGGCGGCGCCGCGCATCCGCTCGATGGTCAGCTGCTCGGCCGGGGTCCTGTTCGGCACCGCCTCGGCCTCGCGGACCTTGGCGAGCGCGTCCTTGGCGCGGTTGGCCTTCAGCAGTTCGGCCGCCTGCTGCAGCGGCTTGCCGACTTCGGCGCGCATGGCCTCGCTCTGCGCCTGCGCGGTGGCGATGCGAAGCCCCGATCCCGCGTCGACCTGCAGCCCGAAGGCGGCAACGAACGCGACCGCCATCGAGCCGAGACGAAACCTGCTGCGCAATGATGACGAGAACATCCGATGCTCCGAATTCGGTGGGTCGACCGCGGCCGGCCCCGATGTATTCCGCAGCCGCCGGTCGCGCGCCGCCGGCGGGCTCGCCGCCGGCGGCCGCGGTCGCCGCCAGGATGATCAGGCGGCCGCGCCGACCCCGACGGCGTCCGACCGTTCTGCGGGCGCTACTTGACGAACTGCTCGTTGCCCACCAGCCCGAGCTTGACCACGCCCAGCCGTTGCGCCGAGGCCATCACCGC
>CAYLZU010000146.1:0-7893 GCA_964388005.1 uncultured Burkholderiaceae bacterium | reverse complement strand
GGCTCGGTGGACAAGACATCAAGAGGTCCCTCGTAGTCTTGGAGGCCTTGAATGCGCTTCGGCGGCGGGTTGCTGTCCAGGGCGTAGGTGACGTGTCATGGCATCCGCTCGCAGGAAAATCTGTGGTAATAACAGGCACGCTTGAGGAAATGACGAGAGCTGAAGCCAAAGAGCGCCTCGCAGCGGTCGGGGCGAGAGCAAGCGACTCGGTCTCGAGAGCGACAGACCTCGTCGTAGAGGGACGCGAGGCTGGGTCGAAGCTGCAAGTGGCGCGAAAACTAGGCGTGCGCGTCGTCGGGGAGGACGAGTTCTTGCGTTTGCTCGGAACATCCGTCCATCGGTAGTCAGCACTTGATCGTGGACTTTGTGATTCATGTTCGAAGTTCGGACGGCGCGAATACTTACGCCGTTCAATGTTCGATCGAGTCCGCGACGGTCCGGCTTCACTGCGAATGCAGGGCGGGCGAGTTCGGCAAGCAGTGCAGGCATAAGAACGCACTGCTTGTGGGAGACAGCAGCGCGTTGGCGGATCAGGCGGAGTTCAAAGCATTTGAGATTTTGAGGTTGGCGATTCACGCATCGCAAATTCCGGGGATGCTGGAGGAGATTGATGCTGCGGAACGTCAGGTTCGGCGGGCGAAAGAGGTGCTGAAGGATGCGCAAGATCGCCTCGAAAGCTCCTTGAGGATCAAGTAGGGGTTCAGCATGTACGCGATCATCGGGGGCAGCGGCCTAGCCAAGCTGTCGGCGCTGCGGGACACGCGGCGGCAGGTGATGCGCTCGCCGTACGGCGAGCCGTCGGGAGCGCTGACCTACGGCACATTGGGCGGCCGCGAGGTGGTGTTCCTGGCCCGCCACGGCTACGGCCACACGATCGCCCCGCACGAGGTCAACTACCGCGCCAACATCTGGGCCCTGAAGGAGATCGGCGTGCAGGGCGTGTTCGCCGTGGCCACCGTCGGCGGCATCCGCGCCGATCTCGGGCCCGGCACCCTGGTCGTTCCCGACCAGATCATCGACTACACGCACAGCCGCAAGAGCACCTTCTTCGAAGGCGCGGAGGCGCGGGTGACGCACGTCGACTTCACGCTGCCGTACTCGGAGCCGCTGCGGCGGCTGCTGCTCGCCGCGGCGGCGGCGGCCGGCGAGCCGATCGTCGACGGCGCCGTCTATGCCTGCTCTCAGGGGCCGCGGCTGGAGACGGCGGCCGAGATCGAACGCATCGCCCGCGACGGCGGCGACGTGGTCGGCATGACCGGCATGCCGGAGGCGGCGCTGGCGCGCGAAGCGGGCCTCGGCTACGCCGCGCTCGGCGTGGTCGTCAACCATGCCGCCGGCCGCGGCGACAGCCGGCAGGAGATCCGGCTCGAAGACCTCGACAGCGTGATGCGGCAGACGGTGACGCGCGCGGTGCGCGTGCTGGAGCGGGCGCTCAGGGACGCGCCGTGATCCGGCCGATCCTGAGGATGGGCGATGCGCGGCTGCTGCAGCGGGCGCAGCCTGTGGCGCGGTTCGGCACCGCGGAACTGCGACAGCTGGTCGAGGACATGGTCGACACGATGCGGGCCGCCGACGGCGCCGGCCTGGCGGCGCCGCAGATCGGCGTGCCGCTGCGGGTGGTGATCTTCGGCGCCGACGACGGCCTTCCGAACCCGCGCTATCCCGACCAGCCGCCGGTGCCGCGGACGATCCTCGTCAATCCGCTGCTCGAACCGCTCGGCGACGAGATGGAGGAGGGCTGGGAAGGCTGCCTGTCGGTGCCCGGGCTGCGCGGCGTCGTCGACCGCTATCGCCGCCTGCGCTACCGCGGCTTCGACGTCGACGGCCACCCGATCGACCGCGTCGCCGAGGGTTTCCATGCCCGGGTCGTGCAGCACGAGTGCGACCACCTCGACGGCATCCTGTTTCCGATGCGGGTGCGCGACTTCACGCGCTTCGGCTTCAGCGACGCGCTGTTTCCCGACAGCGGCGGCGCCGACGACTGACCTCAGGGGCTGATCGCCTCGAGCAGGTCGCGCTCGAGCTGGGCCTGGCTGCGTTCGTCGTCGAGCATCGCGCCGTCGACCAGGAACACGTCCTCGACCCGTTCGCCGAGG
Source organism: uncultured Burkholderiaceae bacterium (assembly GCA_964388005.1). GTDB lineage: Bacteria > Pseudomonadota > Gammaproteobacteria > Burkholderiales > Burkholderiaceae_F > JADJWR01. The sequence goes on along the minus strand of CAYLZU010000146.1, from coordinate 5,797 downwards.
GTGTTGATCTTCGCCGTGTGCACGTTGACGTCGTGGGTGGCGAGCACGCGGGTGATCGAGTACAGCAGGCCGATGCGGTCGGTGGTGGTGATCGACAGCAGGTGCTGGCGGCCGCGCTCGCTCGGCGCGATGGCGACGTTCGGCGCCACCGGGAAGTGGCGCGAGTGGCGCGACAGCCTGCCCTTGACCGGCGGCGGCAGCGGCGTCACCGCCTCGATCCAGTCGGTGAGCTGCTTGTGGATCTGCGACAGCAGCTGCCGGTACTCGGTGCGGCCGTGGTCGGTGACCAGGAACGAATCGAGCGCGTAGCCGTGCCGGGTGGTGTGGATCTTGGCGTCGAGGATCGACAGGCTGCGGCTGTCGAAGTAGCCGCAGACGCGGGCGAACAGGTCCTTCTGGTCGCGGACGTAGACCAGCACCTCGACCGCGTCGCCGGTCGCCGACAGGCGCGTGCGGACCACGGCGCGGTCGGTGCCGACATGCGCCAGCAGCGTGCGCGTGTGCCAGGCGATCTCGCGCGCGCTGTTGCGCATGAAGTAGACGACGTCGAGCTCGCGCCACAGCGGCTCGTGCGCCGCCGGCGAAATGGCGTACAGGTTGAGGATGCGGCGCGCGTCGGCGCGCCGCCGCTCGAGCACGGCGTTGGCCGGCAGCGCGTCGCCGCCGAGCCGGCGGCGCGTCATCCGGAACAGGTCCTCGAGCAGCTTGCCCTTCCAGCTCGTCCACACCCGCGGGCTGGTGCCGCGGACGTCGGCGACCGTCAGCAGATACAGCGCCGTCAGCCGGCGCTCGGTGCCGACCAGCGCCGCGAAGCGGCCGACCACCTCGGGGTCGGCGATGTCCTGCTTCTGCGCCACCTGCGACATCGTCAGGTGCTGTTCGACCAGGAATGCGACCAGCTCGGCGTCGTCGCCGCCGATGCCGTGCTGGGCGCAGAACACCCGCGCGTCGCGGGCGCCGAGCGTGCTGTGGTCGCCGCCGCGACCCTTGGCGATGTCGTGGAACATCGCCGCCACGTACAGCAGCCAGGGGCGGTCGAACTCGGCGATCAGCTGGCTGCACAGCGGGTACTCGTGCGCGTACTCGGCCATCGTGAACCGGCGCAGGTTGCGGATCACCTGCAGGATGTGCTGGTCGACCGTGTACACGTGGAACAGGTCGTGCTGCATCTGGCCGACGATGCGGCGGAACACCGGCAGGTAGCGGCCCAGCACCGACCACTGGTTCATCCGCCGCAGCGCGTGCACGACGCCGCGCGGCTGCTGCAGGATCTCGATGAAGGTGCGCCGGTTGGCCGGGCGGCGGCGGAACTCGGCGTTGATCAGCCAGCGCTCGTGCCACAGCGCCCGCAGCAGGCGCGCCGTCATGCCCTTCAGCTCCGGGCGCTGCTGCAGGACGAGGAATCCGCGCAGCAGGGCGTCCGGCTGGCGATCGAAGACCCCGTCGTCGACGATATCGAGCAGCTCGCCGCGGGCGACGAATGCCGAGTCGATCGGATCGACCTGCGTATCCGCGTGCCCGAACAGGCGCTCCTCGATGTTCTGCAGCACGATCGTGTTCAGCTGCGTCACCAGCTTGGCGGCGCGGTAATAGCGCTGCATCAGCACCTCGCTGGCGCGCCTGGCCGCCGTCGGCTTCACCTTTTCCGCCGCCGCGATCGCCGTCTGCACGTCGAACAGCAGCCGGTCTTCGCGCCGGCCGGCGACGATGTGCAGCCGCGCCCGCAGCTTCTTCAGCAGCCGTTCGCTGCGGACCAGCCACAGCCCTTCCTCGGCGGTCAGCAGCCCGCCGGCGATCAGTTCCTGCCAGGTCCGGCCCAGCCCTGCCGCCCTTGCAACCCAGAGCAGGATGTGCAGATCGCGCAGGCCTCCGGGGCTCTCCTTGCAGTTCGGCTCGAGGCTGTAGGCCGCTTCCTGGAACTTGAGATGGCGCTGCTGCTGCTCCAGCAGCTTTTCGCGGAAGAAATGCCGCGGATCGATGGCGGCCGAAACACTGTGCACGAACTGCTCGAACATCGCGGCCGGCCCGGCGACGCGGCGCGACTCGATCATCGAGGTCGCCACCGTGACATCGGCGGCGGCGTCGTCGCGGCACTGCGCCGCCGTGCGGACGCTGTGGCCGACCTGCAGTCCGAGGTCCCACAGCGTTCCGATCAGGGTCTCGATCGACGCCAGTTCGTCGGGACGGGCGTCATCGGGGATGACCAGCTGGATGTCGACGTCGGAGTGGGGAAACAACTCGCCGCGGCCGTAGCCGCCGACGGCGACGACGGCAACCCGACCGGCGAGGTCGAGGCTTCGCGCCAGCCTGGCCAGGGTCCGGTCGACGCAGCGGGTCAGACCGCGCAGCAGCGGTTCGACCCGGCCGCCGGCGTTGAAGGCGGAGATCAGCAGCTCGCGCTCGGCGCGAAGTTCGCCGCGCAGCGCGAAGCCGATGTCGTTCATCGGCGGCGGCGCTCAGACGGCCGCGGCGACGCGCGGCACGACCTGCACGGTACGGGCGGGCGGCGGCATCCGCTCCGAAACGGTCAGCACCTCGTAGCCGGCTTCGGTGACCAGCACCGTGTGTTCCCACTGCGCCGACAGGCTGTGGTCCTTGGTGACGATGGTCCAGCCGTCGGCGAGTTCGCGGATCTCGCGCCTGCCGGCGTTGATCATCGGCTCGACGGTGAAGATCATCCCCGGCGCCAGGCGATCGAGCGTGCCCGGTTTGCCGTAGTGCAGGACCTGCGGTTCCTCGTGGAAGCGGCGGCCGATGCCATGGCCGCAGAACTCGCGCACCACCGAATAGCCGTGCTTTTCCGCGTGGGTCTGGATCGCGTGCCCGATGTCGCCGAGGAAGCCGCCCGGCCGGACCTGGGCGATGCCGGCCCACATGCACTCGTAGGTGACTTCGCACAGCCGCCGCGCGGCCACCGACGGCTCGCCGACGAAGAACATGCGGCTGGTGTCGCCGTGCCAGCCGTCCTTGATGACGGTGATGTCGATGTTGACGATGTCGCCGTTCTTCAGCACGCGGTCGCCGGGAATGCCGTGGCAGACCTGATGGTTGACCGAGGTGCAGATCGACTTCGGAAACGGCCGGTAGCCGGGTGGCGCGTAGTTCAGCGGCGCCGGGACGGTTCCCTGGACCTCGACCATGAACTCGTGGCACAGCCGGTCGAGTTCCCCCGTGGTGACGCCGGGCCGGACCCGCGGCGCGATGAAGTCGAGCACTTCGGCGGCCAGGCGGCCGGCGACCCGCATCCGCTCGATGTCTTCGGGCGACTTGATGACAATGGCCATGGAGGAACGGGTGCGGGTGGGCGGATCGGGGGAGCTCGTATAATACTGGGCTGCCTCGCCAACACCGGGGCAAATCGCGCGCACCGTCACCAGGGTGCCGTCCGGCAGCCCGCCTGCCGCGCCGGCCGCGGCGGATGCGTTGGACCCAACCTTGGATAGGAACACTCAATGTCCGTGACCATGCGTCAGATGCTGGAGGCGGGTGTCCATTTCGGCCACCAGACCCGCTTCTGGAACCCGAAGATGGCGCCGTTCATCTTCGGCCACCGCAACAAGATCCACATCGTCAACCTCGAGCGCACGCTGGAGAACTTCCAGGGCGCGGCGAAGTTCGTGCGCCAGCTGGCGGCCAACCGCGGCACGATCCTGTTCGTCGGCACCAAGCGGCAGGCGCGCGAGATCATCGTCGAGGAGGCGAGCCGCGCCGGCCAGCCCTACGTCGACCAGCGCTGGCTGGGCGGGATGCTCACCAACTTCAAGACGATCAAGGCCTCGATCAAGCGCCTGAAGGAGATGGAGCAGACGATCGAGGAGGGCGGCATCGAGCGGATGTCGAAGAAGGAGGCGCTGACGTTCCAGCGCGAGGTCGACAAGCTGAACAAGTCGATCGGCGGCATCAAGGAGATGAACGCCCTGCCCGACGCGATGTTCGTGATCGACGTCGGCTATCACAAGATCGCCGTCGCCGAGGCCAACAAGCTCGGCATCCCGGTGGTCGGCGTCGTCGACACCAACCACTCGCCCGACGGCATCGCCTACGTGATTCCGGGCAACGACGATTCCAGCCGCGCCGTGCGGCTGTACGCGCGCGGCATCGCCGACGCCGTGCTCGAAGGCAAGGCGCAGGGCCTGCAGGGCGTGGTCCAGGCCGCCAGCGGCGAGTTCGTCGAGATCGAGGAAGAGGAGGCGGAGGGCTGAGGCCCGGCGCCGCGCAGGATCAACGGGAAAGGGGCGCAAGCCCCTTTTTTCTAGCAGCATCGAACGAACCGGGAGTCAGACAGTGGCGGAAATCACCGCAAGCATGGTCAAGGAACTGCGCGAACGCACCGACGCGCCGATGATGGAATGCAAGAAGGCGCTCGCCGAGGCCGGCGGCGACATGGCCAAGGCCGAGGAGATCCTGCGGGTGAAGCTCGGCAACAAGGCGAGCAAGGCCGCCAGCCGGATCGCCGCCGAGGGCGTGGTCGGCGTCGCCGTCAGCGCCGACGGCAGGCTGGCGACGATGGTCGAGGTCAACTGCGAGACCGACTTCGTGGCCAAGAACGACGACTTCCTCGCCTTCGCCCGCAACCTGGCGCAGCTCGTCGCCGACAGGAACCCGGCCGACGTGGCGGCGCTGTCGGCGCTGCCGCTCGGTGACGGTACGGTCGAGGCGACGCGGACGGCGCTGATCGGAAGGATCGGCGAGAACATGTCGATCCGCCGCTTCGCCCGCCTGCAGGCCGAGGGGCGCATCGCCAGCTACGTGCACGGCGGCGCCAGGATCGGCGTCCTGGTCGACGTCGTCGGCGGCGACGCCGAGCTCGGCAAGGACCTGGCGATGCACATCGCCGCCAGCAAGCCGAAGGCGCTCGACGCCTCCGGCGTGCCGGCCGAGGCGATCGAGACCGAGCGGCGGGTGGCGGCCGAGAAGGCGGCCGAGGATGCCGCCAAGTCGGGCAAGTCGATCCCGCCGGAGATCATGGCCAAGCGCGTCGAGGGCACGGTGCAGAAGTACCTGAAGGAAGTCACGCTGCTCGGCCAGCCCTTCGTCAAGGACGACAAGGTCTCGATCGAGCAGCTGCTGAAGAGCCGCGGCGCGAAGGTGGCGCAGTTCGTGCTGTACGTGGTCGGCGAAGGCATCGAGAAGAAGAGCTCCGACTTCGCCGCCGAGGTCGCCGCGACGGCGGCGGCGGCGCGCGGCTGAGCGGCGGCGCCATGCCGGCTCCGGCGTACAAGCGGGTGCTGCTGAAACTGTCGGGCGAGGCACTGATGGGCGATGACGCCTTCGGCATCAACCGCGAGACGCTGGAGCGCATGGTTGCCGACATCGGCGAGGTGGTCCGCCTCGGCATCGAGCTGGCGATCGTGATCGGCGGCGGCAACATCTTCCGCGGGGTGGCGCTCGGCGCCTCCGGCATGGACCGGGCCACCGCCGACTACATGGGCATGATGGCGACGGTGATGAACGCGATGGCGCTGCAGGACGCGATGCAGCGCGCCGGCGTCGAGGCGCGCGTGCAGTCGGCGCTGAACATCGAGCAGGTGGTCGAGCCCTACATCCGCCCGAAGGCGATCCGCTACCTCGAGGAAGGGAAGGTGGTGATCTTCGCCGCCGGCACCGGCAACCCGTTCTTCACCACCGACACCGCGGCGGCGCTGCGCGGCTCGGAGATGGCGGCGCAGATCGTGCTGAAGGCGACCAAGGTCGACGGCATCTACAGCGCCGACCCGAGGAAGGATCCCGATGCGACGCGCTTCGCCAGCATCAGCTTCGACGAGGCGCTGTCGCGGCGGCTGCAGGTGATGGACGC
>CAYLZU010000145.1:5653-7908 GCA_964388005.1 uncultured Burkholderiaceae bacterium | reverse complement strand
AACATGGTGAACGAGAACCACAGGTACATCGTGCCGATGTCCTTGTGGTTGGTGGCGTACAGCCACCGCCGCCAGCCGTGCGGATGGTCGTGGGCGTGATCGTGGCCGTGCAGGTGGTCGTGGGCGACTGCGCTCATGCTTTACCTCGGGTTCGGATCCGATGACTTAACTGAAGGGCCTGATCTATTTCCGTGCCGCGGCGAATTCGGACGGCTGCACGGCCACGCCTTCGCTGTTGCCCCAGCTGTTCTTGACATAGGTGGCGACGGCCGCCAGCTCGACGTCGGACAGCGCCTTCCACGGCGGCATCGCGTTCTTGCCGTTGAGCAGGATCGCGATCTGCTGCGCCTTGTCCTTGACGACCGCGCTGCCTTCCAGCGCCGGGAAGGCTCCCTTCACGCCCAAGCCGTTGGCCTGGTGGCAGGCCTGGCAGTTGGCGGCGTAGACCTTGGCGCCGCGCTCCTTCAGCTCGGCCAGTTCCCAGGTCCTGTTCGGGTCGTCCCTGGCCGCGGCGATCGCCGCCTTCTTCTCGTTGACCCACTTGCTGTAGTCCTCGGCGCTCACCACGCGCACGACGATCGGCATGAAGGCGTGGTCCTTGCCGCACAGCTCGGCGCACTGGCCGCGGTAGGTGCCGACCTTCTCGGCCCGGAACCAGGTGTCGCGGACGAAGCCGGGAATCGCATCCTGCTTGACCCCGAAGGCCGGCATGAACCAGGCATGGATCACGTCGTTAGCGGTGGTGATGACGCGAACCTTCCTGTTGACCGGCACCACGACCTCGTTGTCGACCTCGATCAGGTAGGTGTTGTTGGCCTTGCGGCCGGCGGCGTCGGTGCCGTCGATCTGCGCCCGCGGCGTCGACAGCCGCGACAGGAACGAGATCCCCTCGCCCTCACCCTTCAGGTAGTCATAACCCCACATCCACTGATAGCCGGTGGCCTTGATGGTGAGGTCGGCATTGCTGGTGTCTTTCATCGCCACCACGGTCTTTGTGGCCGGCACCGCCATGCCGATGACGATCAGGAACGGGATCACGGTCCAGACGATCTCGACCTTGGTGCTCTCGTGGAAGTTGGCCGCCACCGCGCCCTTCGACTTGCGGTGGGCGTAGATCGAATAGAACATCACGCCGAAGACGACCACGAAGATGACGCCGCAGATCGCCATCATCATCCAGTGCAGGCCGTGGATCTCCTCGGCGATCCGCGTCACCGGCGGCGCCAGGTTGTAGCGGCTCTGGATCGCCGCGGCGCTGCCGGCTGCGGCCAGTGCCGCCGCGGCCGCTGCCGTCTTCAGGACTGTCTGCCCCATCAAACGAACTCTCATCTTCTGCTTCCTGACCGGCGACCCAATCATCGGACACGCGTCACGCCGGAACGGTTCCGGCGAGCGCCATTTTCAGTTCCTCCGCCAGGCGCAACCGCCGCGCATCGAGCAGGTGGCGCCCCACTTCGATGCGCGCGGCGCCGGCCGCGAGCCACACCGACACCGCCCCCGTGCGGCCGCGCCGCTGCACCTCGACCCGCGCCCATTGCAACGGCAACCGCCGCAGCGAACGCCTGCTCCCCTCGACCTGCTCGACGGCGATCTCGCCGCCGCGAATCTCGATCCGCTCGTAGTCGGCCGCCCGGCGCCCGTAGCAGAAGAACGCCGCCGCCACCGCCAGCAGCTCGAGGCCGACGAACGGCAGCACCAGCCACAGCCCATGCGCCGCGAACACGACCCCGAAGCCGAACGACACGGCAACGATCGACGCGAACACGCCCGCAAGCTGCGCCGGGCTCGCCGAGCAGTTGCGCTTGATCGTCCAGCAGCACGCGGAATCGGTCACGACAGGGCTTCGCCAACAACAACGCGCACGCGGGTACCCGCTGCGGAGCCCCGTCGACGGTACCGGCAGAAGACGAGCCGGGCCGGCGCAAAGCGGGTCGGATTATAGGCACGCGCGAGTGGGCCGCCTCCTACTCCACAAGGGTAAGGAACGGGACGCGTCGGCCGATGCGAACGAGAGGTCTTCGCATCTGCGGGCATCAGGATCGCGCCCTTCCCCGGGCGCCCGGCACGACTCGGCCGGCACCGAAATCCGCAATGCCAAAGCTCCACGTCACGGTTGCGGCCGGAGGCAACATGCACCCCGGCCGGCGCCGCGCTACTTCGGCGGAATGCGCAGGCTCTGCCCCGGATAGATCTTGTCCGGGTGCGTCAGCATCGGCTTGTTGGCCTCGAAGATGCGCATGTATTCATTGGCGTTG
>CAYLZU010000145.1:0-5643 GCA_964388005.1 uncultured Burkholderiaceae bacterium | reverse complement strand
GCGATCTTCGACAGCGTGTCGCCCTTGACCACGGTGTAGAACTGCGCCGGCGGCTCGGCGCGAGACACGGTCATCTGGTCGTCGACGCCCGCCACGCCCTCGACGTTGCCCACGGCGAGGATCGCCTTCTCCTTGTTGGCCTGATCGTCGGCGACGCCGTAGACCTTGGCGATCGCAGTGGCGCCGTCGAAGGTGACGGTGAAAGCGGTGATCTTCAGGCCGAGGGTGTTGACGTAGTTCTCGATCGCCGTGGCGGCGGCGCGGTCGGCCTCGGCCTTCTTCGCCGGATCGACGGCCGCGGCCTGCTCGGCCGCCTTCACGTCCTTGCCGAACAGCTTCTGGCCGGCCTCCTTGAGAAAACTGAACAGTCCCATCGTCTTGATCTCCCTTCAGAGAGTCGGATTGAATTCGCGGTTCCGGATCGCCCGGCAGTCGGCCGCCTACCGGCGCCGAAGCTGCGCGCGCAACTGATCCAGCGGCACCGACGCCTGTCCGCGAACACGCGGCGCCGGCTTCCAAGCGTGACCATACGCGATCTCGAAGGTCAGCGTGATCCGTCCCTGGGCGTCGCGCATGTCGTCGAGCGCCGCCAGCAGCGCCCGCGCCCGCCGGCCGCCGACGAGCCCGGGCGCGCGGTCGTCGCGCGGGTTGCCGCCAAGCGCCGCGACCTCGCGCAGCAGCGCCCGCGGCGACGGATAGGTCAGGCGGATCCTTTCCGCATCCATCACCGGGCCGGCGAAACCGGCGGCCACCATCATGTCGCCGAAGTCGTGCATGTCGATGAACGGCACCGGCCGCGCGGCGATTCCCGCCGACGCGTACGCCCGGCGCAGCTCGGCCAAGGTGTCCGGCCCGAAGCAGGAGAACAGCAGCAGCCCGTCGACACGCAGCACGCGCTGCCACTGCGGAAACACCGTGTGCGGCTGCGGATGCCAGTGCAGCATCAGGTTGGAGAACAGCAGGTCGACGACGCCGTCGGCGAAGGGCAGCGCCGCCGCCTCGGCGCAGACGGCGTGCGCGCGCGACCCGCGCCACGGCAGCAGCCGCGCCAGCGCCGATGCCGGCGCCGCGCTCGCCAGCATGGCGCCGGAGATGTCCACTCCAACCCAGCGCGCCCCGGCGCAGCGGGCAAGCAGCGGCTCGCGCGTGCCGCCGGCGCCGCAGCCGACGTCGGCGATCAGCCGCGGCTCGATGCGCATGAGATCGAGCCGCTCGATCAGCCGCCGCCCGACCTCGCGGACGATCGCATCGTGCTCCCGGAAGCGGGCCGCGCGGCGGTCGAACTGCCGGCGCACGGTATCGACGCGCGCCGGCATGCGCGGCGGGTCGACCACGGTCGGAGTCAATTCGGAAGTGCCGGGGCCGAGCGGCATGGCGGCAGGGGCGAGCGAGGCAGCGGGCAGGATAATGCTGGCCACAGCCATGGACCTCCCCGCCGGATCCGGCCCGCGAAGTGCACCCTGGTTCGCGTTCGGCGCCGGCCTTCTGCGGCGCTGGCTGCCGCAGCGTTGCGTGGTGTGCGACCTCGATCGCGGCGATCCCCTGTGCGGCGGCTGCGCCCGCGATTACTTCGCGAGATCACCGCACTGCTGCTGCTGCGCGCTGCGGCTGCCGCCAGCGATGCAGGCAGGGGATTACTGCGGCCGCTGCCTGCGCGAGCCGCCGCACTTCGACGCGACGATCGCGCTGGCCGACTACGCGCCGCCGGTGGACCGGATGATCGCGGCGCTGAAATTCGGCGGTCGGCTGCCGCTGGCCGGCGCGTTCGGCACCTTGCTCGCGCGTGCCGCCGCCGATGTTCTGCGCGACGCCGACGTGATCGTCCCCGTGCCGCTGTCGTTCGAGCGCCACGCCGAGCGCGGCTTCAACCAGGCGCACGAGATCGCCCGCCGCGTCGCCGCCCTGTCCGGCACGCCGCTGCGGGCCGGCATCCTTCTGCGCACCCGGCACACGGCGGCGCAGATGGATCTCGCGCTGGCCGACCGCCGCCGTAACGTGCGCGGCGCCTTCGTCGCCCGCGGCGAACTCGCGGGCAAGCACGTCGTGGTCACCGACGACGTGATGACCACTGGCGCCACGGTCGACGAGATCGCGGCCGCGCTCAAGCGCGCCGGCGCGGCCCGGGTCACGAACCTCATCGTGGCGCGCACGCCGTAGCGGCGCGGCGGGTCGGCCCTTCCACCGCGGCTCGAAGCAGCGGCGCCCGGGATGGCCGGAGACGATCAGGCAGGACGCCTGGCGACGATGGCGGCCTTCAGCGCTTCGAGGCGGCGCCGACGCTCGGCGAGGCGCTCGCGATCGCGATCGCGGCGGCGAGCGCCCCAGATCGGCTCCGGAAAGTGCGCGTCGTCGGCAAAGCGCGGGATCACGTGCCAGTGCAGGTGCGGCACCTGGTTGCCGAGGCTGGCGAGGTTGATCTTGGCCGGCGCCAGCACCTCGCGCTGCGCCGCCTCGACCGCGAACACCGCATCGAGCAGGCGCCGCCGGGCGGCGGGCGCGAGGTCGGTCATCTCCCGCACGTGGGCGTTGACGATCACACGCGCGAAGCCGGGATAGTCGACCTCATCGACCAGGACAACGCGCAGCAGGTCGTCGCGAAGCAGCACCTCGCCGCCGTCGCCGTCGCAGAGCGGGCACGAGGTGCCGCTCAACGCATCAGCCCCGGTCCCGGACCGAATGCCATGGGGATCGAGGCCCGGCGGTGTTCACACCAGCACCCGCTCGATGCCGCCGCTGTTCGCCGCCGCCACGTACCGCGGCAGCCAGTCGGGGCCGATGAGGTGTCGCGCCAGTTCGACCACGATGTAGTCGGCATCGAGATCGGCGTCGTCGTTGTAGCGCTTCAGCCCCTGCAGGCACGACGGACACGAGGTCAGCACCTTGACCTCGCCGGAAAAGCCGTCGCCGCGCAGCTTCGCAGCCCCCTTGCGCATCTCCTGCTCCTTGCGGAAGCGCACCTGGGTCGAGACATCCGGCCGGGTGACCGCCAGCGTGCCGCTCTCGCCGCAGCAGCGGTCGTTCCTGGCGATTGTCGCGCCGTCGGCGGTGGCGATCAGGGCGTTGACCGTCTTCAGCGGCTCCTGCAGCTTCATCGGGCTGTGGCAGGGGTCGTGGTACATGTAGCGCACGCCGGTCACGCTGTCGAGCTTGACGCCCTTTTCCAGCAGGTACTCGTGGATGTCGACGATGCGGCAGCCGGGGAAGATCTGCTCGAACTCGTATCCGGCCAGCTGGTCGTAGCAGGTGCCGCAGGAGACGATGACCGTCCTGATGTCGAGGTAATTCAGCGTGTTGGCGACGCGGTGGAACAGCACCCGGTTGTCGGTGATGATCTTGTCGGCCTTGTCGAACTGTCCGGCGCCGCGCTGCGGATAGCCGCAGCACAGGTAACCCGGCGGCAGCACCGTCTGCACGCCCACGTGCCACAGCATCGCCTGCGTCGCCAGCCCCACCTGCGAGAACAGCCGCTCCGAGCCGCAGCCGGGGAAGTAGAACACCGCTTCCGCGTCGGCCGCGGTCGTCCGCGGGTTGCGGATGATCGGGACGTAGCGGCGGTCCTCGATGTCGAGCAGCGCCCGCGCCGTCTTGTTCGGTACGCCGGCGGGCATCTTCTTGTTGACGAAGTGGATCACCTGCGCCTTCATTGCCGGCTTGCCGGTCGAAGCCGGCGGCTGCTTCGTCTGCGCGCGGGCGGCAAGGGCGAACAGGCGGTTGCCGAGCCGCTGCGCCTTGAAGCCCCATTCGATCATCAGCTTGCGCGCCAGCTTGATCGTCTCCGGCCGGGTGGCGTTCAGGAACAGCATCGACGCCGCCGAACCCGGGTTGAAGCGCTTCTTGCCCATCCGCCGCAGCAGGTCGCGCATGGCCATCGTCACGTCGCCGAAGTCGATGTCCACCGGGCAGGGCGTGGCGCACTTGTGGCAGACGGTGCAGTGGCCAGCGACGTCGTCGAACTCGTCCCAGTGGCGGATCGAGATGCCGCGCCGGGTCTGCTCTTCGTACAGGAACGCCTCGATCAGCAGCGAGGTGGCGAGGATCTTGTTGCGCGGCGAATAGAGCAGGTTGGCGCGCGGCACGTGGGTGGCGCACACCGGCTTGCACTTGCCGCAGCGCAGGCAGTCCTTCACCGCGCTCGAGATCGTGCCGATCTCGGACTTCTCCAGGATGAGCGACTCGGCGCCGATCAGCGCGAAGCTCGGCGTGTAGGCCTTGTCGAGGTTGGCGCCGGCGAGGAGTTTGCCGGCGTTGAAGTGGCCGTTCGGGTCGACGCGTTGCTTGTAGGCGCGAAACGCCTCGACGTCCTCCGGTGCGAGAAAGTCCAGTTTGGTGATGCCGATGCCGTGTTCGCCGGAGATCACGCCGCCGAGCGATTGCGCGAGCCGCATGATGCGCGCGACCGCGACGGCTGCCACGTGCAGCATCTCGTAGTCGTCGGAGTTGACCGGGATGTTGGTGTGCACGTTGCCGTCGCCGGCGTGCATGTGCAGGGCGACGAACACGCGCCCGCGCAGCACCTCGCGGTGGATGGCGCGCACGCGCTCGAGCACCGGGGCGAACGCGCGCCCGGCGAAGATCTCTTCCAGCGGCGCGAGCAGCTCGGTCTTCCAGGACACGATGGTCTCGCGATCGCGCAGGCGCGGGAAGGTCGATTCGATGCGCTCGATCAACTCGCGCCAGCGCGCTTCGACCATCGCGATCAGGTCGCGCGCTTCGTCGAGCTTGTTCGCGATCTGTTCCGCGAGCGGCCGCGCGTCGGCATCGGCAGCAAGCGGCATCGGCCCGGCGAAAAAATCGTGCAGGCGCCGCGCCAGCTCGAGCTTGTTGGCGATCGAGAGCTCGATGTTGATGCGCTCGATGCCTTCCGAGTAATCGCCCAGCCGCTCGAGCGGGATCACCACGTCTTCGTTGATCTTGAAGGCGTTGGTGTGGCGCGCGATGGCGGCGGTGCGGGCGCGGTCGAGCCAGAACAGCTGCCGGCTCTCGGCCGAGACCGCGACGAAGCCTTCGGCACCGCGCGCGTTCGCGAGCCGCACGACGTGCGAGGTGGCCGCGGCCACCGCGTTCTCGTCTTCGCCGCCGATGTCGCCGATCAACACCATCTTCGGCCGGCCGTGCCGCTTCGCCTTGGTCGCGTAGCCGACCGCCTTGACGTAGCGCTCGTCGAGGTGCTCGAGGCCGGCGAGCACCGCGCCCGGACAGGCATCGAGATAGGACTTGATCTCGACGATCGAGGGCACGGCGTCGTGCACGCGGCCGAAGAACTCCAGGCACACCGTGCGGATGAACTTCGGCATCCGGTGCAGCACGAAGCGCGCCGAGACGATGATGCCGTCGCAGCCCTCCTTCTGCACGCCGGGCAGCCCGCCGAGCGCCTTGTCGGTCACGTCCTTGCCCAGCCCCGGCTTGCGGAAGGTCGCCGCGGGGATTTCCAGCGTCTCGGGCTCGCCGAGGCGCGTCTTGCCGTCGCGGGCATAGCGCGTGAGACGAAAGCGCGCGTGCGGCAGGTCGTGAATCTTGCCGAGGTTGTGGTCGAGGCGCTCGACCTCGAGCCACTCGGCCTGCGGCGTCACCATGCGCCAGGAGACGAGATTGTCGAGCGCGGTGCCCCACAGCACCGCCTTCTTGCCGCCGGCGTTCATCGCG
>CAYLZU010000144.1:0-7964 GCA_964388005.1 uncultured Burkholderiaceae bacterium | reverse complement strand
TCGCGGCAACGGCGACAGCGACTCGGCGCGAGATCAAAAAACTCTCAGGCTCTGACGGCACCGGCACGCTCCCGGCGCCGGGAAACATTCGTTTGCCGCAGGTCAGAACAGCGGCCGCGACAGCGCGGAAACTGATCTCCGAGTGGATCGATGGCAGGAGGCCGAGATGCGTATCGGCGAACTGTGCACGCGCGAAGTCGTCTACTGCGGCCCGGGGGCGGCGGTACCCGAGATCGCCCGACTGATGCGCAATCATCACGTCGGTGATCTCGTCGTCGCCGAGGAACGCAACGGGCGGCTCGAACCCGTCGGCCTGGTGACCGACCGCGACCTGGTGGTCAAGGTGCTGGCCGAAGGCGTGGCCGCGGAGTCGCTCCTCGCTGGCGACCTGATGATGCGGCAGGTCGTGGCTGCTCCGGAAGCGGAGTCGGTCCACGAGGCGATCGGCCGCATGCGCGCCGAGGGCGTGCGCCGGCTGGTGGTGGTGAGCGGCGAGGGCGCGCTGGTCGGCGTGCTCAGCGTCGACGACATCGTCGAGTTCCTGGCCGAGGAAATGAGCGCGCTGGCGCGTATCGCGCCGAGACAGGCGGCGCTCGAGAAGGCGGCGCTGCCGCCGGTCAGGCCATAGACGAACCGGGGCGGCGCCCCGGGCAGGAGGGTCCCGATGAAAGTCGCACTGCAGGTCACGTTCCGCGACATGCCGCGCTCGGAAGCGGTGGAAGCCGAGATCCGCCGCCGCGCGGCCAAGCTGGAGGAGTTCTGCGACCGCATCATGAGCTGCCGGGTGACCGTGGAGAAGCCCGGCGCGCACAAGCACCAGGGCAAGCTGTTCGCGGTCCATGTCGACCTCAAGGTGCCGGGCGAGGAAATCGCCTCGACGCGCCGGCACGGCCACGAGGACGTGTACGTCGCCATCGGCGATGCGTTCGAGGCGGTGCAGCGCCGGCTCGAGGACTACGTCCGCCGCCGCCGCGGCCTGACGAAGACGCACCAGCCGCTTCTGCACGGCCGCGTGGTGCGGGTGTTCGACGACGGGCACGGCTTCATCGAGGATGGCGACGGCAACTCGTACTACTTCGACGACGCTGTGGTGCGCAGCGGTGATCGGCTCGACGTCGGCGCCGAGGTCGAGTTCATCGGCGAGGCGGCGGCGCAGGGCCTGCAGGCCAAACGGGTCACCGCGGCGCGCGGCGCGGCCGGATAGCGGCCGGCGGCGGGCGATGCCCGGTGTCAGCCGGCAACGCCGGGTCTTCCGCCGGCGCGGCGCGGATGATCGAGATCGACGGCGCTTTCGGCGAGGGCGGCGGCCAGCTGGTCCGCACCGCGGTGGCGCTGGCGGCGGTGACATCGACGCCGATCCGCGTCACCAACATCCGTGCCCGCAGGAGCAGGCCGGGGCTCGCCGAGCAGCACGTGGCCGCCGTCCGCGCGGTGGCGGCGATGTGCGATGCGAGGTGCGATGGCGTCGAGCCGCGCTCGACCGAGTTGTGCTTTTCGCCGCGGCGTCTGCGCGGCGGGACGTTTCAGGTGGATGTCGGCACCGCCGGCAGCGTCACGCTGGTGCTGAAGGCGATGCTGCCGGCAGCCGCGGCCTGCGGCGGCGCCAGCGCGGTCAGCCCGATGCCGCGCGTCGCGCCCGCCAGCCGCCGTACAGCGCGATCAGCCCGGGGACGAGGATCAGCGCCCAGATGATCCTCGACAGATTGGCCTGCACCCAGCCGATGTTGCCGAAGAGAAAACCGGCGGTGACCAGCGAGCCGACCCAGAGCGTGCCGCCGGTGACGTCGTAGAAGGTGAACTTGCGGCGGGTCATCTCCGCGACGCCGGCGACGAACGGCGCGAAGGTGCGCAGGAACGGCATGAAGCGGGCCAGCACCAGCGTGATGCCGCCGTAACGCTCGTAGAAGGCGTGGGCGCGGTCGAAGGCGCGCCGGTTGAAGAAGGCCGAGTCCTTCCAGCCGAAGACGCGGTGGCCGACGAAGCGGCCGATGGTGTAGTTGGTCTGGTTGCCGGCCACCGCGGCGGCGATCAGCAGCGCCACCAGCAGCGGGTAGTCCATCATCCCGGCGCCGGCCAGCGCCCCGGCGACGAACAGCAGCGAGTCGCCCGGCAGGAACGGCATCACCACCAGTCCGGTCTCGACGAAGACGATCAGGAACAGCAGCGCGTAGACCCAGGTGCCGTAGGTCTCGACGAAGGTGCGCAGGTGCACGTCGACGTGCAGGACGAAGTCGATCAGGAAGGAAATCAGTTCCATGCCGCGATTATCCCGGCGCGTTGGTGGTTACCTGATCGACTGCCCGGTCGATGACGAGCGTCGTCGCCTGGCACCGGATGGCGCCGGCGGTCACAGCACCATCTTCGCGCCCGCCACGAGCAGGACGGCGGCCAGCGCCCGGCGCAACCCGATGCTGCCGAGGCGGCGGGAGCCGAGCGTCGCGCCGATCAGCCCGCCAACCAGCACCGCCGCGACCCAGTAGGGCAGGGCGTCGGGCAGCGCCGGCTGTCGCGTCAGCAGACCGACCAGGCCGGCGATCGAGTTGACGAGGATGAAGGCCGCCGTCGGCGCTGCGCTGCCGCGCACCGTGCCCCATCCTGCCAGCACGATCAGCGGGCTGAGAAAGATGCCGCCGCCGACGCCGGTCAGCCCCGAAAGAAGGCCGATCACGGCGCCGAGCACGAGGGCCAGCGGCACCGGGGGGGAACCGCGAAGCTGTTGCTCGCGGCCATCACGACGCAGGGTCTCGCTGAACAGGCGCAAGGCCGAGAACAGCAGCGCTGCCCCGACGAGTGCCCCGAACCAGGCGACCGGCAGGCGGATGCGGCCGCCGATGAAGGCCGTCGGCACCGAGGTCAGCGCGAAGGGCAGGAAGAGCCGCCAGTCGAAGCCGCCGGCGCGGCTGAACTTGTACAGCGAGATCGCGGCCACGCCGACGTTCATCACCAGCGCTGTCGGCCGCATCATCGTCGGCGGCATGCCGAGTATGGCCATCGCCGCCAGGTAGCCCGAGCCGCCGCCGTGTCCGACCGACGAGTACAGCAGCGCCGCGGCGAAGAACAGGACGCCGAGCAGCAGGTCGTGTTCGAGCGGCATCAGCGGTGGCGAACCGTCGAGGGCCGCGCGTTGGCGGCGCGGTTGCCGTCAGGACGTCGAATAGGCCAGCCGCACGTAGATCGGCGCGTACGGCGCCGCCTGCGTGATCTCGATCAGCGACTCGCGGGACAGCTCCAGCAGCGCCAGGAAGTGCACGATCACCACCGGCACGCCGCGGGCGAGCGTGGCGGCGTCGAACAGGTCGCCGAACTCGACGAACTGCCGGCCCTGCAGGCGCCTGAGGATGATGCTCATGTGTTCGCGCACCGACAGCTGCTCGCGGGCGACATGGTGGTGCGCGTACAGCTTGGCCCGCTTCAGCACCTCGGTCCACGCCTGCTGCAGGTCGGCTGCCGCCACGCTGGGCAGCCGCTTCGCCATCGTCTGCTCGATGGTAACGATGGCCCGGACGAAGTCGCGGCCGGCGCGCGGCAGTTCGTCGAGCTGCGCCGCCGCGAGCTTGATGCGCTCGTACTCGACCAGCCGCCGCACCAGTTCCGCGCGCGGGTCCTCGGCATCGTCGCCGGCCGCCGACTTCCTCGCCGGCAGCAGCATCCGGCTCTTGATCTCGATCAGCATCGCCGCCATCAGCAGGTACTCGGCCGCCAGTTCGAGGTTGGTCCTGCGGATCTGCTCGATGTAGGTGAGGTACTGCGCCGTCAGCGCCGCCATCGGGATGTCGAGCACGTTGAAGTTCTGCCGGCGGATCAGGTACAGCAGCAGGTCGAGCGGCCCTTCGAAGGCTTCGAGGAAGACCTCGAGGGCGTCGGGCGGGATGTAGAGATCCTCGGGCAGCTTGAACAGCGGCTCGCCGTACAGCCGCGCCAGCGCGATGCCGTCGATCACGTCCGGGGTGACGTCGGCGGCCGGTGCCGGCAGCGTCGGCCCGGCGATGGACAGCGGGGGCGTGGTCATGGGGGATGGCGCGGGGCCAGCAATGCTAACAGCGCCGCGTCGGCGGCCCGTCGTGGCCGCGTCGGCCTGCGGGCGAAGGCGCATGCCGGTGCCGCTACCTCGCAGCGGCGCGGCGGTCGGTGTCCCGGGCGGCGTTGCTGGCGGAATACACGAAGAGCACGGAGGCAGCAGGACGGGCGAGCACAACTTGAAAAATCTACCGATCACAACCGCGTTGCCAAGGGGTTGTGGGCAGCCGCCCGTTCGCTGCTGGAATCCTCCGTGCTCTACGTGTCCTTTGCGCCGGTGCCGCGGCTGCCGGTCCTGGGAACTGCTGCGCCGATGCGCCGTTCTTCCGGGCCCGACCGGAGTTGCGGCGCATCGGCGCACTGCACTGAACCGCGGCGAGGCCGGGCCAGACAGTTCGGCTTCCCAGTTGATCCTGCTGCCATGGCAGCGCTGGTGTTCCCTTGCAATTCGTTACGTGGGACAATATCCCACACAAATCGCGGCTGTCAACGACTCTTTCTGCATGTCCGCCAAGGCCGGCATCGTCCTGGATCGCGTGTTGCGCGTGATGCGGCCGCTCGCCCGTCTGCTGATCCGCAACGGCGTTCCCTACCAGGCCTTCGCGACCTCGCTAAAGCACGTGTTCGTCGAGGCGGCGCGGGCCGAACTGTCGGCGCGTTCGATGGCGCAGACCGACAGCGCGGTGACGCTGTTGTCCGGAGTTCACCGGCGCGATGTCCGCAACCTCGGCCGGCCGGGCAGCAGCCGCAGGGCCGCGCCGGCGGAACCGCGTTCGATTCCGGGCGAGGTGATCGCGCGCTGGCTGACGGACCCGGCCTATCTCGACGCGTCGGGGTCGCCGCGGGCGCTGGCGCGCGGCGCGCAGGAAGAAGCCGGCAGCTTCGACGCCCTCGTCGCCGGAGTCAGCCGCGACGTGCGGCCGCGCGCGGTGCTCGACGAACTGGTCCGGCTCGGCGCCGTTCGCGAGGAAGGCGAGAGCCTTCGCCTGGTCGGCACCGGCTTCGTGCCGCGACAGGATTTCGAGGAACTGTCGCGCCTGTTCGCCGACAACCTCGCCGATCACGCGGCCGCGGCGGCGTCGAACCTGCAGGGAGAGCGCAACTTCCTCGAGCAGTCGGTGTTCGTCGACGAGATCACCGAGGGCTCGGCGGCGGAGCTGCACAAGGTTTCGGTGCAGGCCTGGAAGCAGGCGCTGAAGACGGTGATGGCCGAGGCGCAGGCGCGCTTCGACGACGATGCGGCGGGGGCGCCGGCGGACAGCCGCCGCCACCGTGCGCGCTTCGGCGTGTACTTTTACACTGATCGCGAGGAATGAACGTGACGACTCGGGGCCGCCGCTGGCGGGAGGGACTGTGGCTGCTGCCGCTGCTGCTGGCGGTGGCCGGCTGCGGGCCGGGCGTCGGCGGCACCGGCACCGGTGACGGGTTCGCCTTCGACCTCTTCGGCGCCCGCGCGGCGTCCGTCTGCACGGCGTCGTTCGCCCGCGAACTGAAGTGCCCGTCGCGGATCGTCATCGGACCGTCGTCGGCGCCGCCATCGGAAGGCAGCGAGACGGTGCTGTGGGTCGACGATCCGGGCAACGCGTCGGTGACGGCGCGGATCAGCGCCAGCAACGTCGAGTTCATCGCCGTCTGTGACGGCGTCCGTTTCGAAGGGGCCTGGGGCGAGATTCCGGGCCAGGCCGGGCGCTTCTTCGGCTATTTCACCGTTCCCGGAATCGCGGCCGCGCTTCCGGGCAGCCTGACTGTTGCCGCCGACGCCGAGTCGCTGTCGCTCGTGCTCAGCGACGCCGACGGCAAGCGCCTGCTGGGTCCGGTGCCGATGCAGCGCTCCGAGTCGGCGCCGACGATGGCGACCTGTCCGGTCGGATCGGCCTCGCCGCAGCTCGGGTCGACCTTCCGCTAGCGGACGAATCCCCGGGGATCGTCCGGCCGCGGTCAGACGGTGCGCCGCTGCCCCATCTCGCGGCGGATCCAGTCGTGCAGATGGATCATGCCGTCCTCGTGCGGCGAGTGGAACGGGCCGGTGTCGTCCTCGCCCGCGAGCCACAGCGCCCTGCGGCCGCGCTGCAGCCGCGCGCAGGCATCCGCGTCCTCCTTTGCCGACTCCGCGTACGCGGCCTGGTGCGCCTCGACCACCTGCCGCTCGAACGCCTGCACTTCCTCCGGGTAGTAGAACTCGACGATGTTGGTGGTGTGCTCCGGCCCGCGCGGAATCAGCGTGCTGACCACCAGCGCGCACGGGTACCACTCGATCATCACGTTCGGATACAGGATCGACCACACGGTGCCGTACTTCGGCACCTTGCCGCCGGTGTAGGCGAGCACCGCGTCGCGGTAGCGGGTGTAGTTGGGCGAGGTCTGGCTGCGCAGTTCGTCCTTGACCCCCATGATCTGGTAGCTCCAGCGGCTGCCGAAGCCCCACTCGTAGTTGCCGGCGTCGACCCACTTCTGCAGCCCCGGGTGCACCGCCTCGACGTGGTAGAGCTCGAGGAAGATCTCGAGGAAGTTCTTCCAGTTGAAGGGCAGCTCGTCGACGATCGCGCGCTCGAACACGTAACCGCTGAAGTCGTAGTCCGCGGCAAGAGGAAAGTCGGCCAGATCGGCCGCCGGGTCGCGCGGTCCGGCGAACAGCAGCCCCTGCCAGTTCTTCAACGGCGTCTTCGGCAGGGCGCAGTCCGGCGTGTGGTCGAAGTCCGGCGCGCCGAGCAGCCGGCCGTCGAGATCGTAGGTCCAGCGGTGCAGCGGGCAGACGATGTTCTGCGCGCTACCGCGGCCTTCGAGCAGCAGCCCCTGGCGGTGGCGGCAGACGTTCGACAGCAGGTTGACGCCGGCTTCCGAGCGCAGCAGCAGCTTGCCGTTCTCGGTCCACGGCAGTACGTGGTAGTCGCCGACGTTCGGCACCATCAGCTCGTGGCCGACATAGCCGGGGCCTTTGTCGAACAGCAGCAGCATCTCGCGCTCGAACCAGCGAGGGTCGAAGTACCAGGAGATGGGCAGCGGCGCGGTGCGGCCGAGGACAGCGGCGTCGAGGTTGGAGCGGCGGGAGATTCCCGACTCGGGGGCGTTCATGTCGGAGCCTCATGCTGCGGGTCGAACTGACGGACGGGGAGTCTACGCGCCGAGGCCGCACGCCACGCTGATGTCGATCGGTGCCGCCTCGATGGACCGCCGCCGAACCCCGGTGGCATGATCGGCGCCGTCTCTCTTGCAATCGGCCCACTCCCATGCCCTCCGAACGCCCCGACCAGTACCAGGACATCCGCGAAGCCGTGCGCGCGCTGTGCGCGCAGTTCCCGGACGAGTACTTCCGCAAAATCGACGAGCAGCGCGGCTATCCGGAGGCCTTCGTCGACGCGCTGACGCGCGCCGGCTGGCTGGCGGCGCTGATCCCGGCCGACTATGGCGGCTCGGGCCTCGGCCTGGCCGAGGCGTCGGTGATCATGGAGGAGATCAACCGCAGCGGCGGCAACTCTGGCGCCTGCCACGGCCAGATGTACAACATGGGCACGCTGCTGCGCCACGGCTCCGAGGCGCAGAAGAAAAAGTACCTGCCGAAGATCGCCAGCGGCGAGCTGCGGCTGCAGTCGATGGGCGTCACCGAACCGACCACCGGCACCGACACCACGCGCATCAAGACGACGGCGGTGAAGAAGGGCGACCGCTACGTCGTCAACGGGCAGAAGGTCTGGATCTCGCGCGTGCAGCACTCGGACCTGATGATCCTGCTGGCGCGGACCACGCCGCTGGCCGAGGTCAGGCGCAAGAGCGAGGGCATGTCGATCTTCATCGTCGACATCAAGGATGCACAGGCCCGCGGCATGACCGTGCGGCCGATCCCCAACATGGTCAACCACGAGACCAACGAACTGTTCTTCGACAACCTGGAGATTCCGGCCGAGAACCTGATCGGCGAGGAAGGCAAGGGCTTCAAGTACATCCTCGAC
>CAYLZU010000143.1:0-8000 GCA_964388005.1 uncultured Burkholderiaceae bacterium | reverse complement strand
GCGGCATCGCTTCCGGCTTGTGACCCGGCGCGCCGCCCCCACATGGCGCCTCAGGAGGGTTGCAGATGCTGGACACCACCGAACAGCGGTTTGCGCAGGACGTCATCGAGGCCTCCCGCGAGGCACCGGTACTGGTCGACTTCTGGGCCGCCTGGTGCGGGCCGTGCCGAACGCTGTCGCCGATGCTGGCGGCGATCGAACAGGAGTTTTCCGGCCGGCTGAAGGTCGTCAAGGTCAACGTCGACGAGAACCGGGAACTGGCGGCACAGTTCGCCGTGCGCAGCATTCCTTACGTCGTCGCCTTCGTCGACGGACAGGTGGTCGACTCGTTCGTCGGCGTGCTGCCGGCGGAGCAGCTGCGCCAGTTCATCGGCCGCCTGCTGCCCGATCCGGCCGAACTCGAGCGCCGCAAGGCGGCGACGCTTCACCAGCAGGGCGACGTCACGGGCGCGGCCAGCGCCTTGCGCGCGGCGATGGCGCTCGCTCCGGACCGCGACCCGATCCGCCTCGACCTCGCGCAGCTGCTCATCGACAGCTCGCCGACGGCGGCCGGCCTCGACGAAGCTGCGACGGTGCTTGCGGGCGTGTCCGCCGCCGGAAAAGTCGATGCGCGGTGGCTGGCGCTAAACACCCGCCTGCATAGCCTGCGCCGCGCCGCTGAACTGCCACCGGCCGGCGAGCTGGAACAGCGCATCGCCGCCCATCCGGATGATCTGCAGGCCAGGGTCGATCTGGCCAGCCTGCATCTCGCGCACCGCCGTTTCGACGCCGCGCTTGAACAACTGCTGGCGATTGTCGAGCGCGACCGGAGTTTCGGCGACGACATCGGCCGAAAGACGATGATCTCGGTGTTCGACTTGGCGGCGGACCAGCCGCAGCTGGTGTCGTCGTTCCGTCGGCGGCTGGCGGCGGCGCTGAACCGCTGACGGCGCCGTCGCCGCAGTAAGCTGCGCGCATGCCTGCGCGCGGCAGCATCCCCCTCCCCGCACTCACGCGCCTGCGAGCGCTGCGGCCGGCCCGGATCGCCGCCGGCATGGCGATCGCGCTGGCGCTCACGACCGTCGCCGGCGCCCAGGACGACGCGGCGCCCAGGCCTGTTCCCGACGCCGTGACGGCGGCGCTGCGCGCCGCATCGATTCCGGCAGCCGCCTCGGCGGTCGTCGTCCTGCCGCTCGCCCCCGGCGGCGTCACGATCGAGGCCAACGCGTCCTTGCCGATGAATCCGGCATCGACGATGAAGCTGGTGACCACCTATGCCGCGCTCGGCCTGCTCGGCCCTGCCCACACGTGGAAGACCGAAGCTTTCGTCACCGGGTCGCTACGCGGCGACGCGCTCGATGGCGACCTCGCGATCCGCGGCGGCGGCGATCCGCGGCTGGTGATCGAGCACCTGTGGCTGCTGATCCAGCGCATCCGCGGCTACGGCATCCGCCAGTTGCGCGGCGACCTGGTCATCGACCGCTCGGCGTTCGCGCCGGTCGCGCACGATCCCGGCGACTTCGACGGCGAACGCTTTCGGCCCTACAACGCCGGACCGGACGCGCTGCTGCTGAACTTCAAGGCCATCGCCTTCGGCTTCGTGCCCGATCCGGAGACGCGCAGCGCCCGCATCGTCGCCATGCCGCTGCTGGCGGGCCTGAAGCCGCCGGCCTCGGTGCGCCTGGCCGACGGCCCCTGCGGTGACTGGCGGGCCCGACTGCAGGCCGACTTCTCGGACCCGATGGCGCCGGTGTTTCGCGGCGCCTTCCCGCTCGCCTGCGGCGAGCGGGTGTGGCATATCTCGGTCCTCGATCACCCGCGCTACTTCGCCGCCGCCTTCGCCGCCCTCTGGACCAGCGCCGGCGGCACCTGGAGCGGCAGACAACGCGAGGGCAGCGTCCCGCCCGAGGCGAGGCGCATCGCGGTGCACGAGTCGGCGCCATTGGCGGAAGTGATCCGCGACGTCAACAAGTTCAGCAACAACGTGATGGCGCGGCAGATCTACCTGTCGCTGGGCATGGAACCGGGCGGCACGCCCGCGAGCAGCGCCCGGTCGCAGGCGGCGATCCGCCGCTGGCTCGACGCCCTGGGGCTGGCGATGCCGGAACTGGTGCTCGAGAACGGCTCCGGACTGTCGCGCATCGAGCGCATCTCGGCCTCCAGCCTGGCCCGCCTGCTGCGGCACGCGTTCGCCTCGCCGCTGATGCCGGAGCTGATGGCCTCGCTGCCGCTCGCCGGCGTCGACGGCACGATGCGCAAGCGCAACGGCGCTGCCGGCAACGCGCACATCAAGACCGGGCTGCTGGCCGACGTGCGCGCCATCGCCGGCTACGTCCACGCCGCCAGCGGCCGGCGCTACGTCGTGGTGGCGATCATCAACCACGCCAACGCGCGCGATGGCCAGCCGGCGCACGACGCGCTGCTGCAGTGGGTGTATGCGAACGGCTGAATCTCGCCGGGCCGGGTCGCACGCCGGCGGCAGCTCCTCTCAGCCGACGGCGAACTTGATCGTGCAGCCGTAGGCGCTGGTCGACGGCGACGACACCCGCTTGCCGGCGCGCAGCTCGGCCAACGCCTGCACGACGTAGTTGTTGGCGCGCTTGACGTCGGCAGGATTGGCGCTGCGGACGTCGTCGATGGCGCCGGCGTAGGCGAGCACGCCGTTCGGATCGATGACGTACATGTGCGGCGTCACCTTGGCGGCATAGGCGCGGGCCACGGTGCCGTCGGCGTCGAGCGCGGCGATGCTCGCCGCGGCGCCCTGCTTGGCGAGCCACGCCTTCAGCTCGGCCGGCTTGAGGTACTCCGAGTGCGACTCGGCGGTCGAGTTGACGACGATCCACTGCACACCTTCGCCGGTGAATCGCTTCTGCAGCGACTGCATGTTGCCGCTGTTGTAGTGCTTCATCACGAAGGGACACGATGGGTTGTTCCATTCGAGCACGACGTACTTGCCGCGCAGGTCTGCCAGCTGCACCTTGCGGCCGTCCAGATCGGTCAGCGTGAAGGCCGGCGCCGGCTGGCCAAGCGTCGCCGCGGCGAAACCCTTCAACGGGACGGCGGCAAGAAGCGCCAGAGAAAGAAAGTCGCGTCGCTGCATGGTCGGCTCCTAGAAGTCGGTTGGCAGGGTCAGAGTCGGGCAAGGGCATCGAGCACGATGCCCTCAGTCAGCAGCTCGGGCAGCACCTGGGCGCCGCCGTTGCCGTCGTACAGCACGTACAGCGGCACGCCGTTGCGGTTGAAGCGGGCCAGTTCGCGCGTGATCTCGTCGTCGCGGTTGGTCCAGTCCGCCCGCATCAGGGTCACGCCGCGCCGCGCGAACGCCTCGCGCACCGAGTCACGGCCGAGCACGAGGCGTTTGTTGGCCTGGCAGGTGACGCACCACGCCGCCGTGAAGTCGACGAACACCGCTTGTCCCGAGGCGAGCCTCGCCTGCTGCGCCGCCCGGCTCCACGCCTGCCAGGACTCGCCGGCCTGGACGGCGGCGCTCGCCGGAGTCGCCGCCGGGCCCGCGACGACCAGCCCGAAGATCGCGTACAGGCCGATCAGTGCGGCCGGCAGTGCCACCCAGCGCCAGCGCCGCGCGCCCATCTGCGCCAGCCCGAAGGACCAGGCCGCGAACGCGGTCAGCAGCAGGCCGCCGAGGACCATGGCCACGGCGTCGATGCCGACCTGCTGCGCCAGCACCCACAGCAGCCAGACGCAGGTGGCGAACATCGGGAACGCCATCGCCTGCTTGAACCGCAGCATCCAGGCGCCGGGCCGCGGCAGGCGGGCAAGCAGCCCCGGCACCCAGGTCAGCGCCACGTACGGCAGCGCCATGCCGGCGCCGAGCACGGCAAACACCGCCAGGGCAACCGCGGTCGGCTGCGTCACCGCGTAACCGAGGGCGGCGCCCATGAACGGCGCCGTGCACGGCGCGGCGACAATCACCGCCAGCACCCCGGTGGCGAAGCTGCCGCTCAGGCGGTCGCCCTGAAGCCGCTGCGCAGCGCCGCTCGCGGCGAGCGCGCCGCCGAAGGTCAGCTCGAACACGCCGAGCAGGTTCAGGCCGATGACGAAGAACAGCAGCGTCAGCGCAGCCACCACCCATGGCGTCTGCAACTGGAAACCCCAGCCGAGCTGCTCGCCGACCGAGCGCAGGGCGATCAGCAGCGCCGCCAGCAGCACGAAACACAGCACCACGCCGGCGGCGAAGGCTCCGCCGTGCGCCCGCAGCGATGCGTGCGGCAGCCGCGCCGCCTCGTCGCTGCGCTGATGCTGCATCAGGCTGAGCAGCTTCAGCGACAGCACCGGGAACACGCAGGGCATGAGGTTCAGGAGCAGGCCGCCGATGAGGGCGCCGAGCAGCGCCAGGCCGAAGGTCATCGCCGACGCGTCGATGGCGACCGCGGCCATCGCCGGCGCCGCGTCCGGCGACACCTCGGCCACGGTGCCGGCAACCAGCGGCAGGTCGATCACCCCTGCCCAGCCGCCGCGCTCGGCGGCATCCGGGCCACCGTTGGCCACCAGCACGCCCGCCAGCCGCGCGAACTCCGGCGCCGCGGTCCTGGCACGGGCCAGGTAGAGGGCCGTCGATCCCGACTCCGATCGCAGCGTCTGCACCGCCGACGGCTCGACGCGCGATTCCTCGAGCGGAAAGAACTCCAGGCGCTCGACCGGCGCCTGCGGCCGGAAGGCGATCCGGATCCGGTCGCCCTCGATCGTCGCGCTCGCCGCTTCGAGGCTGACCGCCTTTGGGGTCCGCACCCGGGCGGCATCGAACAGCGCCGCATGGCGCGACGGCGCGGCGGCGTCCCGCACCGGCAGGATCAGCTGCAGATCCGCGCCGCCGGGAATGCAGACATCCTTGCAGATCAGCCAGTCGGCGCGCGCCTTCAGCAGCACGCTGCTGCCCGCCGCCGCGTCCGCCGGCGCCGACAGCACGACCGGCAGCAGCAGCTCGCCCTCATGGCCGAAATTCATCAGCGGCCCGACCGGCAGCCGCTTCGGCACCGGCCACTCGATCTCGCCGGCGGCGAATCCCGGCGGAAGCTGCCAGGCGATGGTCGTCGGCAGGCCGGAATCGCCCGGCACCTTCCAGTACGTGTGCCAGTGCGGGTCGTGCCTGATGCGGACGCCGACGCGCAACGACTGCCCCGGCACGACGGCGTCGACCGCGGCGACGAGCTCGGCCTCGGCATGGTCGACGCGGACCGGCTGCGCCAACGAGAGCGAGGCGGCCAAGGCGGTCACCGCCGCCAGAACCATGCGTGGGAAGAAGGTCATCGAGCCTTCGTCAGCGCCGCCGGCGCCGAGTTCCGTCAGCGCGCCATGGAAAACGCCTGTCGCGCCGCCGCGACGGTGGCGGCGATCACCGCATCGTCGTGCGCCGACGACACGAAACCGGCCTCGTAAGCCGACGGCGCCAGATAGACACCACGGTCGAGCATGGCGTGGAAGAAAGCGTTGAAGCGGTCCTTGTCGGTGGCCATGATCTGCGCGTAGCTCGCAGGCACCGAAGCGGCGAAGTAGATGCCGAACATGCCGCCGACGCGGTCGGCGCAGAACGTCACCCCCGCGTCACGCGCGGCCTCCGACAGGCCATCGACCAGGGCCTGGGTCCGCGCGCCGAGACGGTCGTAGAAACCCGGAGCCTGAATGAGCTTCAGCGTCGCCATGCCGCAGGCCACCGCCACCGGATTGCCGGACAGCGTGCCGGCCTGGTAGACGGCGCCGAGCGGCGCCAGGTGCTTCATCACCTCGCGCGAGCCGCCGAAGGCCGCCACCGGCATGCCGCCGCCGATGACCTTGCCGAGCACGGTGATGTCGGGGCGGACGTCGTAGACCGACTGCGCGCCACCGAGCGCGACGCGAAAACCCGTCATCACCTCGTCGAACGCGAGCAGCGCGCCGTATTGCGTGCACAGCCGCCGCATTGTCTGCAGGAATTCCGGCGAGGCGCGCACCAGGTTCATGTTGCCGGCCACCGGCTCGACCATGACGCAGGCGAGGTCGTCGCCATGCGCACGGAACGCGTCCTCAAGGCCCTGGCAGTCGTTGTAGTCGAGCACCAGGGTGTGCTGCGTGATTTCCGCCGGCACGCCAGCCGAACTCGGGTTGCCGAAGGTGAGCAGCCCGGAGCCCGCCTTCACCAGCAGGCTGTCGGCGTGGCCGTGGTAGCAGCCCTCGAACTTGATGAGCTTCCGGCGCCCCTTGCCGCCGCCAGCGGCGCCGCGGGCCAGCCGGATCGCGCTCATCGCCGCCTCGGTGCCCGAGGAGACCAGCCGCACCTGCTCCATCGACGGCACCAGCCGCACCAGTTCCTCGGCCATCTCGACCTCGGCCTCGGTCGGCGCGCCGAAGGACAGGCCGCGCGCGGCTGCCTCCTGCACCGCGCGCACTACCTCGGGGTGAGTATGGCCGACGATCATCGGTCCCCACGAACCGATGTAGTCGATATAGCGGCGGCCGTCGGCATCCCAGAAGTACGGGCCCTCGGCACGGGCGATGAAACGGGGCGTCCCGCCCACGGAGCGGAACGCGCGCACCGGTGAATTGACGCCGCCGGGAATCGTCTGCTGCGCGCGCGAGAAGAGCTGTTCGTTGCGGTCCACGTCGATCACCGGCAGTGCAAAGACGGCAAGTTTACGCAGCCGCCGGCGCCTGGCCGGCGCACCGTCGCGGGCAACGGCCGCGCGCCGATCGCGCCGGCGCCGCGGTCGAGCGCACGACGGCGAGATAGGTTCTAGGCCATAAGCATGAACGCGCGGACGCTGGCAGCGGCAGCATCGCGGGCTATGATCCTTCGGCCTGTATGTGAGTCAACACGAACAAGCGGCAACACGCGAGCGGAAATGGCGGCGGAAGCGGGAAAGCGCACATGGATGTGTCTGATCTGCGGCTGGATCTACGACGAGGCGGCTGGACTGCCGGACGAGGGCATCGCCGCCGGCACGCCATGGGAACAGATCCCGCCGAACTGGACCTGCCCCGAGTGCGGCGCCCGCAAGGAAGACTTCGAGATGGTCGAGATCTGAGCGGCGCCGCGGCGGCGGGCAGCACCGCCCCGCCGCCACGCCGCGACCGCCCATCGACCCGAAACAGCGCATCCGGAGCGTCTGCATGGCGGCAACCGATCTGAGCCGGATCCGCGGCACGCGGGTGATGGTGATCGACGACTCGAACACCATCCGCCGCAGCGCCGAGATCTTCCTGAAGCAGGCCGGCTGCGAGGTGATCCTCGCCAACGACGGCTTCGAGGCGCTGGCCAAGATCAACGACCACGAGCCGGCGATCGTCTTCTGCGACATCCTGATGCCGCGCCTCGACGGCTACCAGACCTGCGCCCTGATCAAGCGCAGCCCGCGTTTCTCGCGGACGCCGGTGGTGATGCTGTCGTCCAAGGACGGCCTGTTCGACCGCGCCCGCGGCCGCATGGTCGGCTCCAGCGAGTACCTGACCAAGCCGTTCACCAAGGACAGCCTGCTCACCGCGGTGCTGCTGCACTCGGCCTCCTCCCAACACGCCTGACCCAGCGCGCCCATGCCGATCAAGAAGGTCCTCGTCGTCGACGACTCGCCCACGGAGCGGTATTTCCTGACCGAGCTGCTGACGAAGAACGGCTTCCACGTCTCCGCGGCCGAGAATGCCGAGGAAGCCATCGTCAAGGTCAGGACCGCGGCGCCCGACCTGATCCTGATGGACGTGGTGATGCCGGGGCAGAACGGCTTCCAGCTGACGCGGCAGTTCGCGCGCGATCCGGCCACACGGCACATTCCGATCATCATGTGCACCAGCAAGAGCCAGCAGACCGACCGCATCTGGGGCCTGCGCCAGGGCGCTCGCGATTACGTCACCAAGCCGGTGATGGTCGACGAACTGCTGGGCAAGATCGCCGCCATCGGGTGACCGTGAACGCGCCGCTGAAGGATCCGGGCCAGCTGGCCGCCGCCCGCGAGATGTCGACGCAGCTCGGGCAGCGGCTCGCCGACGCGACGGCGCCGTCGCTGCCGTCGGCGCGGCTGGGCGTGCGCATCGGC
>CAYLZU010000142.1:0-8082 GCA_964388005.1 uncultured Burkholderiaceae bacterium | reverse complement strand
CGCGAAGAACTGGCCCGGGTGCACGCGCGACGGCACCAGGTAGTCGCGCGCGCCCTCCGGCGTGCTCCTGGTGAGCATCGGCGTCTCGACGTCGATGAAGCCGTGGGCGTCGAAGAACCGGCGCACCGCCATCGCGACCTTGTGGCGCAGGCGCAGGTTCTTCTGCATCGGCGCCCGGCGCAGGTCGAGCACGCGGTGGGTGAGCCGCGTCGCTTCGGACAGATCGTCGTCGTCGAGCTGGAACGGCACCGCCACCGACGGGTTGAGGATGGCGAGTTCCGTGCACAGCACCTCGATCGCGCCGGAAACGAGATTCGCGTTGGCGGTGCCGGCCGGCCGCTCGCGCACCTCGCCCACCACCTTCACGCAGTACTCGTTGCGGATCCGCTCGGCGTTGGCGAACACGGCGGGGCGGTCGGGGTCGCAGACCACCTGCACCAGCCCCTCGCGGTCGCGCAGGTCGATGAAGATGACGCCGCCGTGGTCGCGCCGGCGGTGCACCCAGCCGAACAGCGTCACGCTCTGACCGATGAACCTCGTGTCCACCAGGCCGCAGTATTCGGTGCGCATGAAAACTCCAATCGCTTGTGATTGCGCGGCGCATGACGGCCGCGCGGGTTGAGTTTCGATTCCGGAAGTTCCGGCCAGCTCTGCGGCCGATCGCGGCGCGATCGACAGGCGGCCGGGCAGCTATTCGCCCGGCCGCCGGCGGTTTCGGTCGTGGCCTCGCGCGGGCAGGAACCAGCCCCGCCGGCCGGCAGGTGATGCCGACGGATCCGGTCGGGAGGGAAAGCCGATGCTCATCGGGCGGGCCTTGGCAGGACGAGACGGCATTTTATCGTCAGGGCAGCGTCAGCAGCAGGTAGGCCGCCAGCAGGAAGCTGGCGCTCGAGACCAGCGCCGACAGCCACAACGCCCAGCCGCGCGAGTACGACGCCGGCCGATCGACGACCGGCAGCGAGGCGATGAAGCGCCCGTGCTGCACCGTGGCCACCGCCACCGCGACGGCACCGATGACGACGAATACGGCGCCGATCAGCGCCGAAGGCAGAGACTCGTGCCGCTCCGGACCGCCCGGCGCCTGCGCCGCGATCAGGTGCAGGAACAGCCCGAAGAGCGACACCACGAAACCCAGGCCGACGATGGCGATGCCGGTACGCAGCCAGGCGAGCAGGGTCCGCTCGGAGGCGAAGAAGACGCGGGGATCGGACACCTGGGTCGGCCGTCGGCGGGGCCTCAGGAGCCGGCCGCGCCGCCGGGACTTTCAGAGGTCAGCGCGGCCGGCTTGTGCGGCCGCCGCCGCCCGGCCTCGGAAGGGGTGACGACGCCGAGCGAAACGTGAAACTTGAATGCCTCGTCGATGCTGACATCGATGTCGCGCAGCTCGGCCGGGTCGGCCATGATCACGTAGCCCGAGGTCGGATTCGGCGCCGTCGGCACGTAGACGGTCACCTTCCCGGCTCCCACCAGCGGACCGATGCGCTCGCCCGGCGCGCCGACGACGAAGGCCATCGTCCACTGGCCGCGCTGCGGGAACTCGACCAGCACCACCTTGCGGAAGGCGTTGCCCTTCTGCGCCAGCATGGTGTCGGAGACCTGCTTCACGCTGGAGTAGATCGAGTTGACGATCGGGATCCGGGCCAGCAGCCCTTCCCACCAGCGCAGCAGCCGCTGGCCGAGGAAGTTGCGCGCCAGTACGCCGGTGACGAGGATCACCAGCAGCGACATCATCAGCCCGAAGCCGGGCAGATGCATGCCGAACAGCACCTCCGGCCGCCACCGCTCCGGCAGCAGCAGCACCGTGCGGTCCATCGCCGTGACGACGAAGTCGATGATCCACAGCGTCACCGCCAGCGGCAGCCAGATCAGCAGGCCGGTGATCAGGTACTTCTTCAGCATCGGCGGGCTCCGCCACGGCGGAGGACGGGGCCGCCGTTGGCGCGCCGGCAACGGGCGACGGCGCGCATGGCTTCAGCGGCGAGAGGTGGGCGCGAGGCTACGTGCAGGCGGCGCACCCGCCGCTGCCGCAGGCGGGCGCGGCCGCAGCGGCGGCACTTGCCGGCTCGGCCGCCGGCTTGCCGTCGCCGTCCGGTTTCGATTCGGCCGGCTTGCCGTTGGGCTTGCTCGATCCGTTCTTGAAGTCGGTCGCGTACCAGCCGTTGCCTTTCAGCTGGAAGCCCGCGGCCGTGATCTGCTTGGCGAACGACGCCGCGCCGCAATCCGGGCACAGGGTGAGCGGCGAGTCCGAAATCTTCTGCAGCACGTCCTTCTCGTGCCCGCAGGATGAACACTTGTAGGCATAGATGGGCATGGCGACCTCGCGGGAATCAGTAACTGGCTGAATTCTAAGTGAAATGCCCTTACGGTCCCGAGGAGATGGGGGCAGGCGGCGAATTTCCAACAGACCGGCGGCACCGGAGAGCCGGCGGCCCCGGTACGCCCGACTTTGCGCGGTCCCCGATCGGTGCTGCAAACTGCCTGGCCGAACACCACAAGAACCGGAGGAAACGGCATGGCCACCAAGGCACGCAAGGAAACCGCCGATGCGCGCGCCCGCGCCGCGGCGGCAATCGAGAAGTCGATGCTGCACAAGGTCAAGGTGGCGGTGTCCGACATCGACGGCGTGCTGCGCGGCAAGGTCCTGCACACCGACAAGGCGCTGTCGGCGCTCGACGGCGGGCTCGGCTTCTGCGACGTCGTCTTCGGCTGGGACATGATGGACGCCTGCTACGACAACACCCGGCTCACCGGCTGGCAGCACGGCTTTCCGGACGCGATGGTGCGCCTCGACCCTGCCACCCTGCGCCACGTGCCGTGGGATGGCGGCATCCCCTTCCTGCTCGGCGAGTTCGTCACCGCCGACGGCGGACCGCACCCGGCGTGCCCGCGGCAGGTGCTGCGCCGGGTGCTCAGGCGCGCCGAGAAGCTCGGCGTGGTGCCGATGTGCGGCCTGGAGTTCGAGTGGTTCAACTTCCGCGAGACGCCGCAGAGCTGGGCGGCCAAGAAAGGCGTCGACCCGACGCCGCTGACGCCCGGCATGTTCGGCTACTCGCTTCTGCGCGCCGGCGAGAACCGCGACTTCTTCAACGCCCTGCTCGACGAACTGCTCGCCTTCGGCGTGCCGATCGAAGGTCTGCACACGGAGACCGGGCCGGGGGTGTACGAGGCGGCGATCCAGTTTTCCGAGGCGCTGGAGGCGGCCGACCGGGCGGCCCTGTTCAAGGCCGGCACCAAGGAGATCGGCGCCCGCTTCGGCATCATGCCGAGCTTCATGGCCAAGTGGAGCGCGCAGTACCCCGGCTGCAGCGGCCACCTGCACCAGTCGCTGTCCGACGGCAAGAGGAATCTCTTCTACGACGAGACCGGCCGGCACGGCATGTCGAAGCTCTTCGAGAGCTACCTCGCCGGGCAGATCGGGGTGGCGATGGAGTTCGCGCCGATGTTCTGGCCGACGATCAACAGCTACAAGCGGCTGGTCGACGGCTTCTGGGCGCCGGTCAAACCCACCTGGGGCATCGACAACCGCACCGCCAGCTTCCGCGTCATCCCCGGCGGACCGAAGAGCACGCGGCTGGAGACCCGCTGCCCCGGCGCCGACATCAACCCGTATCTCGCCGTGGCGGCGCTGGTGGCCGCCGGGCTGCACGGCGTCGAGAAGAACCTGAAGCTCACGGCGCCGCCCATCACCGGCACCAACGTCGGCGCCGAGAACATCCCGCGTGCGCCGCGGTCGCTCGCCGCCACCACCGAGATCTTCAGGCGCAGCGAGGTGGCGTGCGACTGGCTGGGCGAGGACTTCGTCGAGCACTTCGCGCTCACCCGCGAGTGGGAGTGGCGGCAGTGGCAGGACGCGGTGACCGATTGGGAGCTGAAGCGGTACTTCGAGATCATCTGAGTTCGGCCGCGACCTGTTCGATCCCAGCCGGACGACGATGTGGCAGTCCAGCACGACCCGCTGCCGTTCCGGCTCGCTTGCGACTCGAGGGCATGCCATGACGTTCGGCACTCTTCGATCCGTCCTCGCCGCCACGCTGCTGGCGATGACTTCGCTCGCCGCCTGCGACTCGCCGCCGCGCTATCCCGAACTGCCGCCGTCGAGCCGACCGCAGGCGACCGGCCCCTTCATCCGCGGCGAGCTGACCTTGCGCGCCCGCATCGCGCTCGCGCCCGACAGCCTGGCGGTGGTCGAGCTGCGCGAAGCCGATGGCAACGGCCCGGTGGTGGCCGATTGGCGGCGCACGCTCGGCGGCCTGCAGGTGCCGATCCGCTTCGAGCTGGCCTTCGATCCGCGCCGGCTGCAACCCGACGGCCGCTACGCGCTGCGCGCGGCGATCTTCAGCGGCGGCCAGCCTGCCTGGGCGAGCGATGCGATCCCCGTGCGCGTCGGAGCCGAAAGCGTCGAGGCTGGGGCGTTGCTGCTGTTGCCGTACCAGCCGACGGCCTTCGGCAGCGTGCTCCGCTGCGGCGATCGCACCGCCACCTTCGGCGTCGGCAAGCGCGACGGGCGCGACGTGCCGCAGCTGGTCGCCGGCGACCGCCGCTTCGACCTGCGCCAGGTCAGCTCCGCCTCCGGCGCGCGCTACGAGGCGATCGACGATCCGCGCACCTCGGTGTGGAACCGCGGCGGCCGCGCCACGGTGATCGTCGCCGGCGACGCCTGGCCGGAATGCGACGTGCAGCGCGCCGGCGGCGAAGGGTCGGCGACGACGTTGCGGGCGCGCGGCAACGAGCCGTTCTGGGCGCTGGACATCGGCCCGACCCTGCGCCTGCGCCTGCTCGCCGAGACGCTCGAAGGCCCGGTGCCCGAGGCGCAGTTCGCCGACGGCGCCCGCCGCTACGCGGGCACCTTACAGGGCCGGCCGATCAGCGTCAGCGCGCGCGAGAGCCGCTGCGCCGACACCATGACCGGCATGCCGCATCCGCTCGCGGTCGAAGTGCAATTCGACGGGCGGACGTATCGCGGCTGCGGCGGCAACCCGGCCGACCTGCTGATCGGCGCCGAGTGGGTGGTCGAGGACATCGCCGGCGGCCTGGTCGACCGCTCGCGCGCGACGCTGCACTTCTCGCCGGCCGGAGGACTGACCGGCCGCGCCTCGTGCAACACCTTCGTCACGCGCTACGCGCTGTCCGGCGAGGGGCTGTCGATCGAACGCGCCGCCGTCACCCGGATGGCCTGCGCGCCGAGCCTGATGCAGCAGGAGGATCGCTTCCTCGACATCCTGCAGAAGGCGCACCGCTTCGAGATCGCCGCCGACGGCGCGCTGCGGCTGATCGCGCCGGACGGGCGAACGATCACGGCACGGCGGCGTTGAAGTCGTCGCCCGGGACACGGCGACCAGGCGACGGAGTCAAGGCGCGCAGCGGGCCGGCGTGAGGCCGTTCCGCGCCCACCCAGGCCTGGATGCGAAGCCGGGTCGCGCGGCGGTTCGCAGCCTGGCGCCTGCGCTGCCCGCCGCTCGCCGGGCCGGACGCCACCCGTTAGCATCCGGCCTCCTTCACCACCCTCGTCGAACGATGCGAAGTCCCCTCCTCACCCTGTTCGGCGCTCTCTCGGGCGCGCTGCTCCTTGTGGCCTGCGTGGTGCCGCCGAATGCCGCCGAAGACCGCCTGACGGTGCGCGGCAGCCTCACCTCTCGCGAGCGCATCGCGCTGCCGCCCGAAGCCCTGGCGGTCGTTGAACTGCGCGAGGGCACCGACGGACCGGTGCTGGCCGAATCGCGCCAGCCGCTCGCCGGCCGGCAGGTGCCGGTCTCGTTCGAACTGACGGTGCCGCGCCCTGCCCTTGGCGCAGGTGCGCACGCGGTGCGCGGCGCGATCCTCATCGGCGGGCAGCCGGCGTGGGTCAGCGAACCGAAGTTCATCGCCGCCGGCGCCGGCCCGATCGACGTCGGCCCGCTGCAGCTCGCGCGCCACCAGCCGCTGGCCTTCGCCAGCACCCTGCGCTGCGGCGACCGCAGCGCCCGCTTCGGCATCGGCAAGCGCGACGGCAAGGACGTGCCGCAGCTCGACGCCGGCGGCCGGCGCTACGACCTGAAGGAGGTGGTTTCCGCCTCAGGCGCCAGGTACGAGGCCATCGACGATCCGCGCACGACCGTGTGGAACAAGGGCGACCGGGCCACGGTGGTTGTCGCCGGCGAGCCGTGGCCCGAGTGCACGCTGGAGCCTGTCGGGCCGCCGCCCTTCCGCGCCCGCGGCAACGAGCCGTTCTGGTCGCTGGAGCTGAGCGATCGCGGGCTGCGCTTCACCACCCACGACAGCAAGCTCGAAGGGCCGGCGCCGGCGATGCAGGCGAGCGCTGGCGTGAGACGCTACACCGGCACGCTGCAGGGAAAGGCCATCGCGATCACCGTGACCGCAGGCCGCTGCAACGACACGATGACCGGCATGCCGCATCCGGCGCGAGTCGAGTTCGAGTTCGACGGCCGCACCTGGCGCGGCTGCGGCGGCGAGCCGGTGCAGATGCTGCTCGGCGAGTGGGTGGTGGCCGACATCGGCGGCGGCAGGCCCGTCGAGGGATCGCGCGCCACGCTCGCCTTCGGCGACGACGGCCGGCTTTCCGGCAGCGGCTCCTGCAACCGCTACACGACCTCGTACAAGCTCACCGGCGAGGGGCTGACCGTCGGCCAGGCCGCCAGCACCATGATGGCCTGCGAGCCGCCGTTGATGGAGCAGGAACGGCGTTTTCTCGACATCCTTCAGCACGTACAGCGCTTCGACATCGGCGGCGCCGGAGAACTGGTGCTGATCGACGGCACCGGTCGGAAGATCACCGCACGGCGTCGCTGAGTGCCGCGCGGCCCGGCGCGCTGGATTCGCAGGCCGCCGGCGGCGAGCGGCCGATCGGACGGGCGGGCGGGACGCGGCGCGCGAGCACGCGTCCGCCCGCGAAGCCTTGGCGCTGCCGGGCACACTGCGACGCGCGCGAAGCCGGTGCCGAGGCGGCCTACAGCTCGACCGAAAGCAGCGCCACCGTGGCATCGTCCGGATCGGGCCGCACGGTGAAGCCCAGCTTGCGGCATAGCGCTTTCAGCGCGGCATTGGTCGCCAGCGTGACACCGGTGACTTGCCTGATGCCCGCCAGCTTCGCCACCGCGAGCAGCCTGCCCAGCAGCCGCTCGCCGACACCCTGCCGCTGCCACGCGTCGCTGACGACGATGGCGAACTCGCATTGCCGGCCGTCGGCACTCTTCTTCAGCCGCGCCACGGCGACGATCTCCTCTTTGCCGGCTGCGTCCGTGGCGGCCAGCAGCCCGATCTCGCGCCGGACGTCGAAGCGCACCAGTTGCCGCAGCTCGCCGGGCAGCAGGCCGCGATGCGAGAAGGCGCGCTCATAGCGGGTCTGCGCCGACAGCGACTGCAGGAAGCGCACCTCGCGGCCGGCATCGTCGGCGCCGACGGGGCGGATCAGCAGGCTGGCGCCGTCGGGCGTGCGCCAGCGTTCCAGCACCTCGGGCGCGTTGGCCCGTCTCGCTCGCTGTTCACCCATCGCTCGCTGTTCCGTCCGCTTCGAGCGTCTCGCTGCGCCGCATCCGCCGGCGCTGCCGCCGGCCCGGCGGCACCTATTCTGCGATCATCGCCGCAACGTTGCCGTCGCTGCGCGGCGGACACGCATCAAAGGGATCCTTCTGCATGGCCAAAGTGGCGATCGTCGGCTGCGGCGCGATGGGCTCGGTGTACGCCGCGCTGATGGCGAGCCACGGTCACGAGGTGCACGCGGTGACGCTGTGGGCCGACCACGCGGCAGCGATGGCCCGCGACGGGCTGCGCGTCGAGGGCGCCAGCGGCGACCGTACCGTGCGCCTGCAAGCAGCCACGACCCCCGACGGCATCGGCCCCTGCGACCTGGTGATCATCGCCACCAAGGCCTTCGACGTCGAGGCGGCGGCACGCTCGGCGCTGCCGCTGCTGGCGCCGCACACCGTCGTGCAGACGATCCAGAACGGGCTCGGCTCGGCCGAGCGGGTGGCGCCCATCGTCGGCGCCGATCGCCTTGCGGTGGGCGTGGTCGGCGGCTTCGGCGCGTCGCTGCGCGCGCCGGGCCACGTGCACCACAACGGCATGGAGATGGTCCGCTTTGGCAGC
>CAYLZU010000141.1:0-8136 GCA_964388005.1 uncultured Burkholderiaceae bacterium | reverse complement strand
CTGGGCGGCGGCGCAGCGCATCGCCGGCATGCGGCTCGAGATCGTCGCCATCGACGGCCGCACGCCGTGCATCTTCTTCGACGTTCCGGCAACGCAGGGCCTGGGCAACGCGCGCTCGGTGCTGTTCTACGGCCATCTGGACAAGCAGCCGGAGATGGAAGGCTGGCGCGCGGGCTTCGGCCCCTGGCAGCCGGTGATCGAGGACGGCAGGCTCTACGGCCGCGGCGCCGCCGACGACGGCTACGCGATCTACGCCGCGCTCGCGATCGTCGCCGCGCTCGACGCGCAGCACGTGGCGCGGCCGCGCTGCGTGGGATTGATCGAGACCTGCGAGGAGTCCGGCAGCCCGGACCTGCCCGCTTACCTCGACCTGCTGGCGCCGCGCTTCGGCGACGTGGCGCTGGTGGCGGGGCTGGACTCCGGCTGCGGCAACTACGAGCAGCTGTGGGTCACCACGTCGCTGCGCGGCCTGGTCGGCGGCACGCTGACGGTCGAGGTGCTGTCCGAGGGCGTGCACTCGGGCAACGCCAGCGGCCTGGTGCCCAGTTCGATGCGCATCGCTCGGCAGCTGCTCAACCGCATCGACGATCCGGCCACCGGCCGCGTCCTCGATCCGCTGTTCCATGCCGACATCCCCGCCGAGCGGATGACGCAGGCGCGTGCCGCCGGCGCGATCCTCGGCGAGCAGGTGTGGAAGCAGTTCCCCTGGGTCGGCTGCTCGCACGGCGACGGCGGCCAGGCGCATGCGATGCCGACCACCACCGATCCGGTCGAAGGCATCCTCGCCCGCACCTGGCGGCCGGCACTGTCGGTGACCGGCGCCGCCGGTTTCCCGTCGATCGATTCGGCCGGCAACGTGCTGCGGCCGCGCACCACGTTCAAGCTCAGCCTGCGCCTGCCGCCGACCGTCGATGGGCAGGAGGCGACTCGGCGGCTGAAGACGCTGCTCGAAGCCGATCCGCCGTACAACGCCCGCGTCACCTTCGATGCCGACTGGGGCGCGACCGGCTGGAACGCGCCGGAGACGGCGCCGTGGCTGGCACGCGCCGCCGACGACGCCTCGCGCATCGCCTACGGCAGGCCGGCGGCGTGGATGGGCGAAGGCGGCACGATCCCGTTCATGAACATGCTCGGCGAACGGTTTCCGCGGGCGCAGTTCCTGACCACCGGTGTGCTCGGCCCGCGCTCGAACGCGCACGGTCCGAACGAGTTCCTGCACATCGACTGCGTGAAGAAGCTCAGCGCCGCCGTCGCCTCGATCGTCGCCCAAGTGCCGGCCTGAGCGCCGGTCGCCATGGCCGGCGGCTGGCTTTCGCGCGCGGGCGCAGTCGCCCGCCGCCATCCGGCGGCGATCGCCATCACGCTGGCGCTGGTGTCGAGCATCAGCGCCTGGGTCTACTCCGGCGTGCGCAGCGCGCTGGTCGACCTCGCGGCCGCCAACCTGAACTCGCACGCCGCGAGCGAGGCGCTGGCGGTGCAGACCTGGATCGGCGAGAAGCGGCTGAACGTGATGCGCTGGGCGCGCGACGGTCGCGTGATCGATGCCGCCGAACAGCTGCTGGCGGCGGCGCAGGAAGGCCCGGAGCGGCTTCGCGCCGCCTGTGCCGGCGGGCCCGGAGCGGGCCTGGTGCAGGCGATCGACTTGCTGCGGCTGGAAGACACGGCCGCCGCCATCCATCTGATCGACGGCGACGGCCGGCTGCTGGCGGCGCGCGGCCCCTCGATGTGCGCCGTGCAGATCGCCGAGCCGCGGCGTCGGGCGTTCGCGCCGGTGCTTGAGGGGCAGGCCCGGTTCACCGCCACGCTCGCCGAGGCCGACCGTGTCGGCTTCGGCGACAACGGGCAGGGACCGAAGGTGTGGATCGCGGCGCCGGTGCGCCGCCGCGACGGCGAGGTGATCGCGGTCCTCGACATCGGCAAGCCGGCCGACGAGCGCTTCGCCCAGTTGTTCGCCGCCGCCGGCGTCGGCGCTGGCGGCGAGAGCTTCGCCTTCGACCAGCGCGGTGTGCTGCTGACCGAAAGCCGGTACCGGGAGGCCCTGGTCGAGCGCGGCGAGCTGCGCCCCGGCGAGAGCGGCGTGCTGCGCCAGCCGCTGCTCGACCCGGACTCCGTCGCGGAGCCGCGGCCGACGCGGCTGGTGATCCAGGCGCTGGCCGGGCTGGCGGACTCGCCGCCGCAACTGCAGGGCGAGGTCAAGGAGCCCTACCGTACCTATTACGGGGAACTCGTCGTCGGCGCCTGGCGCTGGCTCCCGGAGCATGGCTTTGGCATCGCCGTCGAGGTGCCGGCGAGCGAAGCCTTCGCGCCGCTGCGACGGGTCGAACTGGCGTTTCTCGCCCTCGGACTCGCGGTGGGCGCGGTCGCCTTCGGTTTCGTGGTCGCGCTGCTGCGCATGCAGCGCATGGCCGAGCAGGTCGAGGCGGCGCAGCGGGTCGGCAACTACGAGCTGTTCGAGGAGATCGGGTCCGGCGGCGTGGCGCGCGTGTACCGGGCGCAGCACCGGCTGCTGAAGCGGCCGACGGCGGTGAAGATCATCCATCTGCACGCCTCGAGCGACGAGCTGCTGTCGCGCTTCGACCGCGAGGTGCGGCTGGCGAGCCAGCTGATGCATCCGAACACGATCGAGATCTACGACTACGGCCGCACGCCGGAAGGGCTGCCCTTCTACGCGATGGAGCTCTTGCTCGGCCTGACGCTGCAGCAGATCGTCGAACGCACCGGCCCGCTTCCCGCCGCCCGCGTGGTCCATGCGCTGCGCGGCATCGCCGGTTCGCTGTCGGAGGCGCACGACCGCGGACTGGTGCATCGCGACGTGACCCCGGCCAACATCATGCTCTGCCGCAAGGGCGGCCTGTACGACGTTCCCAAGCTGCTCGACTTCGGCCTGATCAAGGACACGCGGACGCCGCACACCCGCGACCTGACCCGGGCCCTGCGCATCCTCGGCACGCCGGCCTACATGGCGCCGGAACGCATCGAGCGGCCGGACAGCTCCGATGCCCGCTCCGACCTGTATGCGCTCGGCGCGGTCGGCTTCTATTCGCTGACCGGCCGGCCGCCGCTCGAAGGCGAATCGGACCTGGCGCTGGCCTACAAAGTGGTCAACACGCCGGCGCCGTCGGTGGCGAGCGTCGCCACCCAGCCGGTGCCGGCCGAACTCGAGGCGCTGATCGCGAGCTGCCTGGCGAAGTCGCCGGACGATCGGCCGGCATCGGCGGCCGAGGTGGCGGCCTCGCTCGATCTGCTGATGATCGACTGGCCGTGGACCAACCAGAGCGCGCGCGCCTGGTGGGAAGAACACGAGGCACAGGCGGGGACCGCCGCAC
Source organism: uncultured Burkholderiaceae bacterium (assembly GCA_964388005.1). Classification (GTDB taxonomy): domain Bacteria; phylum Pseudomonadota; class Gammaproteobacteria; order Burkholderiales; family Burkholderiaceae_F; genus JADJWR01. The sequence goes on along the minus strand of CAYLZU010000141.1, from coordinate 4,810 downwards.
GGCGCCCCGATCAGCGTCCGGTCAGCAGCGCGTAGAGCCGTTCGCGCGGCGCGCCGCTGGCCCTGGCGGCGACCGTCGCCGCCTGCGACGCCGGCAGCACCTCGGCCAGTGCCGCCAGCCAGCGCCGGGTAACGGCATCGATGTCCGTCGGCGCCGCGCCGGCGGCATCGACCAGCAGCACGTATTCGCCGCGGGGGCCGGCGACCGCGGCGGCGAGTTCGGCGGCGCGGCACGACTTCACGGTTTCGAACTTCTTCGTCAGCTCGCGGGCGACGACCACGCGGCGATCGCCATCGAGCGCGGCGGTCAGTTCGGCCGCGGTCGCGGCGACGCGATGCGGCGCCTCGAACAGCGCGAATGCCTCGCCGCGCGCGGCAAGTTCGCGCAGCAGGCGCTCCCGCTCCCGCTTCGCCGGCGGCAGAAAGCCGGTGAAGGTCAGCACCGGGCCGGCAAGGCCGGCGATCGAGGCGGCGGCAGTCAGGCTGCTGGCGCCGGGCACCGGCACCACGCGCATGGCGGCGTCGAGGGCGGCGCGGACGATGCGCACGCCGGGATCAGAGATCGCGGGCGTGCCGGCATCGGTCACCAGCGCGATGCGGTGGCCGGCACGAAGGCGCTCGACGATCGCCCCGGCGGCGGCGCGTTCGTTGTGTTGGTGCGCCGCCAGCAGCGGCGCATCGATGCCGTAACGCCGCAGGAGCGCCCCGGTGGTCCGGGTATCCTCGGCGGCGATGGCTTCGACGTTCGACAGCACCCACAGGGCCCGCAGCGTGATGTCGGCGGCATTGCCGATCGGCGTGGCGACGACGTACAGCGCGCCGGCCGGCAGCTCCTGCGCCGCCACGCCGCTGGCGACCATCAGGGGATCGGAGGCAAGCGGCGGCGCCGTCATCGCGGCGCCCGTTCGGTCGCCCGCGTTGCGGTGGCGTGCCGCGTTCGCGGCACGCCGGCGTTCCTGCCCCGGCAGCGCGGCGACCCGATCGGTGCGATGGTCGTCGCCACCGGTCGGCGGCGAGGCGTCGTCGGCGGTGCCTGCATGGGCCCGGTTCCTGGTGCTGTCGGGGTTGTGGGTCGCGGCATTGTCGGCGGCCGCCCAGCAGACCGCAAACGCGCCGGCGGAGACCCTGCCGCAGATCGTGCTCGTGCTGCCGGGGGAGGCGACTGCCTTCGGGCGCGCCGCCGAGGCGGTGCGTTCGGGCTTCTTCGCCGCCCATGCCGCCGCCGGCGCGCCGGTGGCGATCGATGCCCGCGATGCCGACGAGACGCCGGCGGCCTTCGCGGCGGCGGTCGAGGCGGCGGCCAGCCGCGGCGCCCGAGTCGTCGTCGGTCCGCTGACGCGCGATGCCGTGGACGCGGTGGCGCGCGCGGGCGGCGCCCGGCTGCCGGTCCTGGCGCTGAACGTGCCGTCGAGGCCGGCGCCGCTGCCGCCGTCGATGCTCGCCGTCGGCCTGCGGGTCGAGGACGAAGCGCAGGCGGTCGTGCGCCTGCTTGCCCGCGCGCCGCTGGCTCCCGGCGCGAGCAGCGGCGCCGATCCGTTCGCGGTGATCGTCGGTCCCGGTCCGCTCGAACGGCGCGCCGGCGCCGCCTTCGTTGCCGCCGTGCGCGACCAGGGCCGGCGCGCCGAGACGTTCGAGTTCTCGCTGCGGGCCGATCGTCTCGCCGACCTCGCGCGGCGGCTGGCGGACCGACCGTGGCGGGCGATCCTGCTGGCGCTCGATGCCGGCGAGGCGGCGGCGGTGCGGGCGCGGCTGCCTGCCGACGCCATCGTCGCCTCGACGTCGCGCATTCACCTGCTGGAACCGTCGACGGCCGGGTTGACGCAGGAGCTCGAGGGAATCGCGTTCGTCGATATGCCGTGGCTCATCGAGCCCGATCATCCGGCGGTGATGGTGTATCCGCGCCCGGCCGGCGCCTACAGCGCCGAGCTGGAACGGCTGTATGCGCTCGGCATCGACGCCTACCGGCTGGCGGCGGAGTGGCTGAAGGGCACGCAGCGCTTCGAACTCGACGGCGTGACCGGACGGCTGCGTGTCGACCCCGACCTTGCCGGTCGCGTTGAGCGGACACCGTCGCTTGCGGTGTTCGCCGCCGGCAGGGCCGAGCGCAGGGACGCGCTGCGATGACCGACGCCGGGCTGCCTGCCGTGCCGCGCGATCGCCGGCGAATGGGTGCGGCGGATGGGTGCATGAGCCCGCCGGGCCGTCCCAAGGGCGAATCCCTGAGCGCGCAGCGCGAAGGTAGTCCATTGATCGCGCCCGGCCGCTCCGAAGCTTTCATCCTTCGTGCGCCGGCGAGAAGGTAATTCGATGAGCTATCTCCGCCGCCGAAGTCATGCAGGTCCGGGAGAGCGCACCGCCCGGCAGCGCGCCGGCGATGCAGCCGAAAGCGCGGCCTGCGCCAGGCTCGAAGCCGCGGGCTGCCGTATCCTCGGCCGCAATCTGCGCTTCCGCGAAGGCGAGATCGACATCGTCGCCGACGACGGCGGCACGCTGGTCTTCGTCGAGGTCCGCATGCGCCGCAGCGACGGCTTCGGCGGCGCCGGCGGCAGCGTCGATCGCTTCAAGCAGCAGCGGCTGCTGCGCGCGGCACGGCTGTACCTGCAGCGGCGCTTCGGATCGGCCGCCCTGCCGCCGTGCCGCTTCGACGTCATCACCGCCGACGGCGACGGACTGCGCGACTGGATCCGCGATGCATTCACCGCCGACTGATCAAGGTCTTCCTGGAGGAACGATGCCCAACACCCGCCGCCGCCTCGCGCTGGCTGTCCTCGCCGCCGCCTTCGCCGCCAGCGGTTGCGCGCCGCTGGTGATCGGCGGCGCCGCCGCCGGTACTGCCATCGTCGCCACCGACCGCCGCTCGCCCGGCATTCAGCTCGAGGACCAGGCGATCGAGCTGCGGCTGCGGTCGGCGCTCGACGCCAAGCTGCCGAGCAACGTCGCCAACATCGGCATCAAGAGCTACAACCAGCGCGTGCTGCTGACCGGCGAGGTCACCACCGAGCAGGCGAAGGCCGAGGCGCAGGCGATCGCGGAAAAGTCGCCGAACGTGCTCGGTGTGCGCAACGAGATCTACATCGGCACCCTGTCGACGTTCGCCAATCGCAACTACGACCGCGCGCTCGCGGCCAAGGTGGTGGTGGCGCTGGTCGAGGCCGACGGCGTGCCGAGCGGAACGATCAGCGTCGTCTCGTCGCGCAGCGTCGTCTACCTGCTCGGCCTGGTCACCGAAGCCGAGGGCGAGGCTGCCGCCCGCGCCGCCGCCCGCGTCTCCGGCGTGCGCCAGGTGGTCAAGTACTTCGAGACCATCAGCCCGAAGGAGGCCGCGGCGGCGACGCCGAAGCCGCCGGCCGAGGCGCCGAAGCAGTAACCCGTCCGATGCGTCGCCGGCCGGCGGCCGGCGTCGGAGGGCCGCTGCGCCGTCGGGCCGCGGCGCCGCTATAGTCCGCCGCGACGCCGGGAGCCGCACTGCGGCCGGGGCGAACCACGAGGGGAGGACGGCATGGGCTGGATCATCTTTCTGGGCCTGATCGCGGTGGTCGTGTTCTGGGTGATCGGCGCCTACAACCGGCTGGTCACGCTGCGCAACGTGTTCAAGAACGCGTTCGCGCAGATCGACGTGCAGCTGAAGCGCCGCTACGACCTGATCCCCAACCTGGTCGAGACCGCCAAGGCGTACATGAAGCACGAGCGCGAGACGCTCGAAGCGGTGATCCGCGCCCGCGCCGGCGCCGTGACCGCCAACTCCGCCGCCGCCGCCGACCCGGCCAACCCGGAAGCGATGAAGCAGCTGGTCGCCGCCGAGGGCCTGCTCACCGGCGCCCTCGGCAAGCTGTTCGCGCTGGCCGAGGCCTACCCCGACCTGAAGGCCAACCAGAACATGATGCAGCTGTCCGAGGAGCTCACCAGCACCGAGAACAAGATCGCCTTCGCGCGGCAGGCGTTCAACGATTCGGTGATGACCTACAACACCGCCGTGGAGCAGTTCCCGAGCAACATCATCGCCGGCGTGTTCTCGTTCCGGCAGGCCGAACTGCTGGCCGCGACCGAGAGCGCCGAGGAGAAGAAGCCGGTCCGGGTGCAATTCTGAGCACCGGCGCCGGCGGGCGCGGGATGAACAGGGCAGGGCGCGGCGGCGGCGCGGCGGCGGGCCGCCGGGATGCGGCAGGCCCCGGTCCCGGCGGCGGCGACCGGAGACCGGCCGACCCTGTGGCCGCTGCCCGGAGAACCGTGCGGCGGCCGCCGCGCGGGCGATGAATTTCTTCGAGCACCAGGAGGCGGCGCGCCGCACCAGCCGGCGGCTGGTGGTGCTGTTCGCGCTGGCGGTCGTCGCCATCGTCGTCGCCGTCAACGTGGTCGCCACCTTCGTCTACTTCGGCGTCTTCCCGCCGCCGCTGCCGCGCGGCTTCTACCTCACCAACACGCTGGTGACGCTGCTGATGATCGGCGCCGGCACCTGGTGGGAGACGGCGCGCCTGGCCTCCGGCGGCGAGGCGGTGGCGCAGATGGTCGGCGCCAGACGGGTCGATCCGTCGACCCGCGACCTGCTCGAGCGGCGGCTGGTCAACGTGGTCGAGGAGATGGCGCTTGCCTCCGGAACGCCGGTGCCGCGCGTGTACGTGATGGACAACGAGGCGTCGATCAACGCCTTCGCCGCCGGCCATTCGCTCGCCGACGCGGTGATCGCGGTCACCCGCGGCACCCTGACCCGGCTCACGCGCGACGAACTGCAAGGCGTGATCGGCCACGAGTTCAGCCACATCCTGAACGGCGACATGCGGCTGAACGTCCGCCTGATCGGCGTCCTGTTCGGC
>CAYLZU010000140.1:0-8218 GCA_964388005.1 uncultured Burkholderiaceae bacterium | reverse complement strand
GACACGGCGTCATGCCCTGCGGCATGACCCGTGCCTGCGAGCGGGCGAGCGCCTGCAGGCGCGAGCGCGGCCTGCAAGGCCGAGCGCCTTCGGAGCGGCCGGGCGGCGCTCATCCGCCGTACTTCATCACCAGCGACTCGATGCGGTGGGCGGCGTCCTTGCAGCAGTCCGTCAGCGCTTCGAGCAGCTCGTAGACCGCCTTGAGCTTGACGATCTCGCGCGCGTCGGATTCGTCGCGGAACAGGCGCGACATCGCCGAGCGCATCACGTGATCGGCCTGCGCCTCGATCTGGTCGACTTCGCGGCAGAGCTGGGCCGCCGAGCGCGAGCCGTCGGGCTGCGCCAGCGCCCGCAGGGCCTGCCGGAGCTTCTCGGTGCTGGCCACCGCAAGCTCCGCCAGCCGCACCGCTTCCGGGGTGACCCTCGTCAGGTGATACAGGTGCACCGACTGCGCCGCATCCTCGGCGAGATCGGCGATGTCGTCCATGTCGTTGGCCAGCGCCAGCAGCGGCGGCGCCGGAAACGGCGGCAGCCAGGTCCGGCGAAGCACGGCGCCGAACTCGTCGACCACGGCGTCGGCACGTTTCTCCAGCGCCTCGATCTCGCGAACATGGCGGCTCGGATCGGCGAGGTCGTCGAGCAGCAGCACCAGCGACCGCATCGCGTCGATGCACACTTCCGCATGGCGGTCGAGCAGCGCGAACAGCCGCGCGCCGCGCGGCCGCAGCCGCCGCAGCACCGCCCGCCAGCGGCTTGCGCCCTCGCGGCGCTCGGGAACGAAGTGCACCAGCATCGGCGACGAGGCGATCAGAACGGTGCCGCGCCGGCCAGCAGGTTGTCGAAGCGCGTGAACTCGCCGGCGAAGCGCAGGTTGATGCGGCCGGTGGGACCGTTGCGCTGCTTCAGGATCAGCACCTCGGCGACGCCCTTCTCGGTCGTGTCCTGGTTGTACTGCTCCTCCCGGTACAGCGCCATGATCACGTCGGCGTCCTGCTCGATGGCGCCGGACTCGCGCAGGTCGCTCATCACCGGGCGCTTGTCGTTGCGCGCTTCGACCGTGCGGTTCAGCTGCGACAGCGCGATCACCGGCACCTGCAGCTCCTTGGCCAGCGCCTTGAGCGAGCGCGAGATCTCCGAGATCTCGGTGGCGCGGTTCTCGCCGGAGCCCACCGCCGACATCAGCTGCAGGTAGTCGACCACGATCAGCCCCAGCCTGCCGCACATGCGCGACAGGCGCCGCGAGCGGGCCCGCAGTTCGAGCGAATTGAGCGCCGGCGACTCGTCGATGTACAGCGGCGCGTCCTGCATCTTGCGCATCGCTTCGGTGAGCTTCGGCCAGTCGTCGGTTTCCAGGCGGCCGGTACGCAGCCGCTGCTGGTTGATGCGGCCGACCGAACTGAGCATCCGCAGCGCCAGCTGCTGCGCGCCCATTTCCATCGAGAACACCGCCACCGGCATGCCCTGGTCGATGGCGACGTGCTCGCCGATGTTGACCGCGAACGCCGTCTTGCCCATCGACGGCCGGCCGGCGATGATGATCAGGTCGCCGGGCTGCAGCCCGGCCGTCATCCGGTCGACGTCGACGAAGCCGGTCGGCGTGCCGGTGACGTCCGACGGATTCGCGCGCTCGAACAGCTGGCTGATGTGCTCGACCACCCGCGTCAGCAGCGGATGGATCTCGACGAAGCCCTGGCGGCCGCGCGCGCCTTCCTCGGCGATGCCGAACAGCCTCGATTCGGCCTCGTCGAGGATGGTCTTGGTGTCGCGGCCCTGGGGATTCAGCGCCGTGGTGGCGATCTCGTCGCCGACCGTCACCAGCTTGCGCAGCACGGAGCGGTCGCGGACGATCTCGGCATAGCGGCGGATGTTGGCCGCCGACGGCGTGTTCTGCGCCAGCGCGTTCAGATAGGCCAGACCGCCGGCGTCCTCGGCCTTGCCGGCGTTTTGCAGCGCCTCGTAGACGGTCACCACGTCGGCGGGGCGGGACTCGTGGACCAGCCTGGAGATGGCCTCGTAGATCAGCCGGTGGTCGTGGCGATAGAAGTCGCCGACGCTGATCAGATCGCCGATCCGGTCCCAGGCGGCGTTGTCGAGCAGCAGCCCGCCGAGAACGGACTGCTCGGCTTCGACCGAGTTCGGGGGCGTGCGGACGCTGGCGAGCTGCGGGTCCGCGATCGGGGAGTTCATCGACACTCCGTTGCTGCCGGCGCAGTTTAGCGCCGCACCCGTCGCGCCGGACCGCCGGCGCGACAGCGACCCAGCGGCCGCGCGCCGGCCGGCCCCGCCGGGGCGGATGCCGGCCGCGCCGCCGCCGGCACGTACCCGGTCAGGCCTGCTCGGCGATCACCGCGACGGTGATGTCGACCACGACATCGGTGTGCAGGGCCACCGAGACATGGTGTTCGCCGACCGCCTTCAGCGGCCCGGTGGGCATGCGGATCAGGCCCTTGGCGACTTCGAAACCCTGCTTGCGCAGCGCCTCGGCGATGTCGAAGTTGGTGACCGAACCGAACAGGCGGCCGTCGACCCCGGCCTTCATCGCGATCTTCACGATCAGGCCATTGAGCTTTTCGCCCATCGCCTGCGCCTGTGCCAGTTTCTCGGCCTGCGCCTTCTCGAGGTCGGCCCGGCGCGTTTCGAACTCCTTGATCGCCGCCTCCGTCGCGCGCCTGGCCTTGCCCTGCGGGATCAGGAAGTTGCGCGCGTAGCCGTTGCGCACCTTGACCACGTCGCCCAGGGCGCCGAGGTTGGCGATCCGTTCCAGAAGAATGACCTGCATCGTGTGCTCCCCTGGCCGGTCAGTGATTGTCCGAGTACGGCAGCAGCGCCAGGAAGCGCGCCCGCTTGATGGCGGTGTCGAGCTGCCGCTGGTAGTGCGACCTGGTTCCGGTCAGCCGCGCCGGGATGATCTTGTTCTGGTCGGTGAGGAAGTCGCGCAGGACGTCGATGTCCTTGTAGTCGATCCGCTCGACGCCCTCGACGGTGAAGCGGCAGAACTTCTTGCGCTTGAACAGCGCGTTCTGCTTGTCGCCGCGGCGGGCCGGCTTGCCCTTGCCCTTTCCCTTGCCTCGCATGAATGCCATTTGTCCGTGCTCCGTTCAGATTGCCTTGAATTCCGTGATGTGCAGCATCAGGCTGCGTGATCGTCTGCTGCGCGGGGCCAGGAAGCCGTCGATGTCGAGCTCCGCGCCCAGCGTCTGGCGCGCAAGCCGCTGCGCCGCCTCGCCGACCGCAACCGCGTCGAGCTCGAAGTCGAGCTGCCGTTCGATTCCCGCCTCCGCCACCGCGCCGGCGTGATGCAGTGCCAGGCCCAGTACCGGGATGCCGGCCGGTGTCCAGCGCAGTTCGCCCCGCGCGACCAGCTTCGCGCGCAGGCGGACGCGGTTGGACAAGGCAGACGCCCGGCGCCGTTCAGGCCGTGGCCTGCGCCTGCTCCGCGGCAGCCTTGCGCGCCTCTTCCTTCTCGACCAGCTTCATCATCGGCGACGGCGTCGTCTCCGCCTTCTTCATGCCGATGGTCAGATGGCGCAGCACGGCGTCGTTGTAGCGGAAGGCGTGCTCGAGCTCGTCGAGTGTGGCCTTGCCGCACTCGATGTTCAGCAGCAGGTAGTGCGCCTTGACCAGCTTCTGGATCGGGTAGGCCAGCTGGCGCCGGCCCCAGTCCTCGACCCGGTGCACCTTGCCGCCCTGGCTGGTGATCAGCGACTGGTAGCGCTCGAGCATCGCCGGGACCTGCTCGCTCTGGTCCGGATGGACGATGAAACAGACTTCATAGTGACGCATCGATTCTCCTTGTGGATGACGCCACCCCGGGCGTCGTTCCGGGTGTGGCAAGGACGAAAAACGCGCGATTGTACCGGCTCGCGCGACGCCGGCTCAATCCGTGCCCTGCCCCGGCGTCGATCCCAGCAGCGCCGGCAGCACCGCGGCGGCGCTGCCGCGCACGACCAGGTCCGCGACCGGGTCGATCTCGGAGGCGTGCGGGTTGACGATGATCACCCTTGCGCCGGCCCGCCTCGCCTGCAGCGGCAGGCCGGCGGCCGGGTAGACCAGGCCCGAGGTGCCGACGACCAGCACGACCTCGGCATCGCGGCAGCGGCGCTCGGCCTCGCCGAGGATCTCGGGGTCGAGCATTTCGCCGAACCAGACCACGTCCGGCCGCAGCCAGCTTCCGCACCGGGGGCAGCGCGGCGGCTCGCCGGCCGGCAGTTCGTCGGGCCGGGCGATGACCAGGCCGCAGTCATCGAAGCAGCGCGAGCGGACGATGCTGCCGTGCACCTCCAGCACGTCCCGGCTGCCCGCCCGCTGGTGCAGGCCGTCGACGTTCTGGGTGACCACGTGCAGCGCGTCGAACCGCGACGCCGCCGCAGCGAGTGCGCGGTGACCGGCGTTCGGCTCCGCCCTGGCGACCAGTTCGCGCCGCCACGTGTACCAGCGCCACACCAGCGGCGGATCGGCGCGAAAGCCCTCGGGCGATGCCAGCTGCATCGGATCGAATCGGCTCCACAGCCCGCTCTGGGCATCGCGAAAGGTCGGCACGCCGCTTTCGGCCGACATGCCGGCGCCGGACAGCACCGCCAAGCGGCGAACGCCGGACAGCAGCTTCAGGGCCGTGTCGATGGCGGCTGCGGTCATCACCGGCCAATCGCCCGCCGGATCAGCCTCCTGCCCGCCGGCGACGGCAGCGGCGTCGGCGACACCGCCTGCGAACGCCCGTCACCCGACTGCGGCGCGCAGCGGTGCGAATGCGGCCTCTGCTCCGAAAGCGCCATGCGTGCGTGGCGGAGCGGCGTAGTCACAGGCCGGACAGCGGCGGGGCCGCGGCGGCATTCATGGATTCAGTCCTCACCCGGCGCTCCCGGCTGCGGCCGATCGCCGGCCCGCGCTGCTCCTGCGGCGCGCTGGCGCAGCGTTTCGAACAGGCACACGCCGCAGGCCACCGAAACATTGAGGCTCTCGGTCGCACCGAGCAGCGGGATCCGCGCCAGCCAGTCGCACTTCTCCCGCGTCAACCGCCGCAGCCCGGCGCCCTCGGCCCCCAGCGCCCAGGCGATCGGGCCGGTGAGATCGACCTCGTACAGGGTGCGCTCGGCCTGCCCGGCCGCGCCGACGATCCACACGCCAGCATCGCGGATCTCGTCCATCGCGCGGGCGAGATTGGTCACCGGGATCAGCGGCAGCGTCTCGGCGGCGCCGGCCGCCGCCGTCGCCACCACCGGCGTCAGGCTGGCGGAACGGTCGCGCGGCACGATCAGCGCCTGCACGCCGGCGGCCTCGGCGGTCCGCATGCAGGCCCCGAGATTGCGCGGATCGGTCACCCCGTCGAGCAGCAGCAGCAGCGTGTCGGCGCCGACCGCCGCCAGGATGTCGTCGAGCGATCGCGCCGGCGACGGCTCGCCGCAGACCGCGACCACGCCCTGATGCATCGACCCACCAGCCAGCCGATGCAGCCGGTCGGCATCGGCGGCGGTGACCCGCACGCCCGCCGACCCGGCGCGCTCCAGCAGCTGCTGCATCCGTCCGTCGCGGCGCCCGGCGTCGACGTACAGCGCTTCGATCGATTCCGGCGCGTGGCGCAGGCGCGCGGTGACGGCGTGAAACCCTGCCAGGACCCGTTTGCCGCTCACGTTCGCCGCCGCCGTGCCAGTCCGCGCGCCGGGCAGTCGCCTGGCGCTCAGCCGCGGCCGCGGCGGCGGGCGCGGCCGGCACGCTCGCCGCCCACTCCGCTCTTGCCGCCGGCGCGCGCCTTCTCGCGCTTGTCGATGTCACGCACATGCCGCGCCTGGGCGGCATCGCGCCTGGCGCGGCGCTCCTCGACGCTTTCGCCCTTGCGCTTTGTCGCTCGATCCCTCGCCGGCGCGGCGCCCCGGCGGTCGTCGGTGCGCACGAGCCTGAATTCGATGCGCCGCGCCTCGAGGTCGACGCGCGCGACCTGCACGGTGAGGCGGTCGGCCAGCCGGTACCGCAGTCCGGTGCGTTCGCCGCGCAGTTCGTGCATCGGCTCGTTGAACTGGAAGTACTCGGTTCCGAGCTCGGAGACGTGGACCAGGCCCTCGACGTACAGGTCGTCGAGAACGACGAAGATGCCGAACGGCACGACGGCGCTGACCGTGCCGGAGAAGGTCTCGCCGACGCGCTCGCGCATGTACCAGCTCTTGAGCCACGCTTCGACGTCGCGCGAGGCATCGTCGGCGCGCCGCTCGTTGGCCGAGCACAGCAGGCCGAGCTTCTCCCAGACCGGCACCGCGGCCCGTGCCGCCGGCTCGCGCGTGGCCTGGCGGCGGACCAGGCGCGGCCGGTCCTGCACCTCGACGGCGGCGAGCAGCTGCGGCTCGTAGACCGTGCCGCGCAGCAGCGCCTTGATCGCCCGGTGCACCAGCAGGTCGGGATAGCGGCGGATCGGCGAGGTGAAGTGCGCGTAGGCGTCGTAGGCGAGGCCGAAGTGGCCGACGTTGTGCGGGCTGTATACGGCCTGCTGCATGGTTCGCAGCAGGACCGTCTGCAGGAGCTGGGTATCCGGACGGTTGCGGATCTTCTCCAGCAGCTCGGCGAAGTCCTTCGGCCGCGGCGAATCGCCGCCGCCGAGCGACAGCCCGAGCGCCCGCAGCAGCGCCCGCAGGTTCTCCAGCCGCTCCGGCGTCGGCCCCTCGTGGATGCGATACAGCGCCGGGTGCTTGTGGCGGGCGAGCAGGTCGGCGGCGCAGACGTTGGCCGCCAGCATCATCTCCTCGATCAGCCGATGCGCGTCGTTGCGCGTGCGTGGCAGGATCTTCTCGATCCGCCCCTGGGCGTCGCAGACGATGTAGGTCTCGGTGGTGTCCATCTCCAGCGCGCCGCGCCCGGCTCGCGCCTTCGCCAGCGTCCGGTACAGGTCGTGCAGGTCGACGAGCTGCGGCAGCACCGGCGCCAGGCGCTGCGCCGCGCGCGACTCGGGCACCGACAGCGCCTCCCAGACCTCGGTGTAAGTCAGGCGCGCGTGCGAATTCATCACCGCCGGATAGAACTGGTAGGCGGTGATCGCGCCGCGCGCCGAAACCACCATGTCGACGACCATGACCAGCCGATCGACCTTCGGGTTCAGCGAGCACAGGCCGTTGGAGATCTTCTCCGGCAGCATCGGGATCACCCGGCGCGGGAAGTACACCGAGGTCGAGCGGTTCTGCGCCTCGGCGTCCAGCGCCGTGCCCGGCTGCACGTAGTGGCCGACATCGGCGATCGCCACCACCAGCCGCCAGCGCGTCCGGCGCGGGTTCATCGGCTCGCAGTAGACGGCGTCGTCGAAGTCGCGCGCGTCCTCGCCGTCGATGGTGACGAGCGGCACGTCGCGCAGGTCGGCACGGCCGGCGAGGTCGCGCGGTTCGACGTGGCCCGGCAGCGCCTCGGCCTCGGCCAGCGCCGCCGGCGGGAACTCGTGCGGCACCGCGAACTTGCGCACCGCGATCTCGATCTCCATGCCCGGGTCTTCGATGGCCCCGAGCACTTCGATCACGCGGCCGACCGGCTGCACGTGCCGCTGCGGCTGCTGCACGATCTCGACCACCACCACCTGGCCGTGGGCGGCGCCGCCGGTGGCGCCGGGCGGCACCAGGATGTCGTGGCTGATCCTCTGATCCTCGGGAACGACGATGGTGACGCCGCGCTCGTTCAGCAGCCTGCCGACCAGGCGGTTGGTCCGGTGCTCGATGACCTCGACGATCTCGCCCAGTGGCCGGCCGCGGCGGTCCTCGCCGGCCGGCCTCGCCAGCACCCGGTCGCCGTGCAGCACCGAAATCATCTGGTGCTCCGGCAGCACCAGGTCCGGACCGCCGTCATCGCGGATCAGGAAGCCGAAACCGTCGCGGTGACCCTGCACCCGGCCCGACAGCAGATTGGCGCGCGCCGACACCAGCAGCAGGCCGGCGCGGTTGCGCACGATCCGTCCCGAGTGCTCGAGTTCCGCCAGCGAGCGTTCGAACTCGGCGCTGGCTTCACCGACCTCCAGGCGTCCCGACAGTTCGGCCGGCGTCATCGGCCCGCGCGCGTGGCTCAGCGCCGCGAGGATCGAATCCGGATCGACGGTGTGCTGCTTCATGCGTTCCCGGGCAGCGCTCAGGTTTCGATCGCGGTCGAGGTGATTGTTGATTTGACAGGCAAGGTCCCGCCGCTAGAATGCGCGCCTCGTCGCTGCCCAGGTGGCGGAATTGGTAGACGCACTAGTTTCAGGTACTAGCGCCGCGAG
>CAYLZU010000139.1:70-8225 GCA_964388005.1 uncultured Burkholderiaceae bacterium | reverse complement strand
AGTAGGTGCCGCCCTTGACGGTGGCGTCGTTGCACACGATCACGCACTCGCGGCCGGCGACGCGGCCGACCCCGGTGATGATGCCGGCGCTCGGCGCCTCGTCGTTGTACATGCCGTGCGCGGCGAGCTGCGACAGTTCGAGAAACGGTGTGCCGGGGTCGAGCAGCATCTGCACGCGGTCGCGCGGCGGCAGCTTGCCGCGGGCGCTGTGCTTGGCGCGGGCCGCTGCGCCGCCGCCTTCGGCCGCCTTCGCCACCTGCGCCTTCAGGTCGGCGACGAGTCGCCGCATCGCGTCGGCGGCGGCGCGGAACTCGTCGGTGCGCGGATTCAGTCGGGTATGCAGGACGGTCATCGGGCGCGTGTCGTTTCAGGTAGCCGCCGGTTCGGCGCCCGCCGCGGGGCGGCCACGGGCCACGCCCGGCGGACGTGTGGCTGGCCGACGATGGTAGCCGCAGCCGCGCCAGCGGGCGAGGCTTCGCCTATCGGCCGTGCTGGACCACGTGCGGCGCCGCGTGCAGCGGCTGGCGCCCGAAGTGCCACGCCGCCAGCGCCAGCGCGATGAAGGCCAGCAGCGCCGACATGAAGAACGGCGCGCCGATGCGCCAGTCGCCCGGCGGCAGGTGGCTGACCTCGGCCAGCAGCGGCGTGCCGATGAAGGGCGCCGCCACCGCCATCAGCGAGTTGAGCGATGTCAGCGAGCCCATCGCCACCCCCTGCTCGCTCGGGTCGGCCGCCTTGGAGACGATCGCGTGCAGGGCCGGGCCGACGGCGAAGGCGAGGATGTTGGCGACGATGATCGCGTACATCACCCAGCCGACGGTGGTCAGTCCGTAGGCGACATAGGCCAGCACGCCGGAGGCGAGCCCGGCGATCACCACCCGCCGCTCGCCGAACTTGCGCAGCAGCGGGCCGAGCAGGCCGCCCTGCACGACCGCCGCCATCAGGCCGACCGCAAACAGCGACAGCCCCGTCTCGCGCGGGCCCCAGCCGAAGCGGAAGTTGGTGTACAGCACCCAGGTGCCGTGCAGGATGAACTGCGCCAGGTTGGCCACCGCGATCACCGCCACCAGCACGCCCACTGCCTTCAGCCGCGCCACTCCCACCAGGGAGGCCACCGGCGTGGCGCGGGTCCAGTCGATGGCCTTGCGCCGCTCCCGGGGCAGCGACTCAGGCACCAACAGCCAGCCGTAGAGGAAGTTGGCCGCCGACAGGCCGGCGGCGACGTAGAAGGGCAGGCGGACGTCGATGCTGCCGAGCAGGCCGCCGACCATCGGCCCGATCACGTAGCCGATGCCGAAGGCGGCGCCGATCATGCCGAAGCTCCTGGCGCGGTCTTCCGGCCTGGTGAGGTCGGCGACATAGGCGTTGGCCACCGCGAAGTTCGCCGCCAGCATGCCGCCGAAGATGCGCGCCGCCAGCAGGCCGGCGAGCGAGGTCGCCAGCGCCGAGGCAAGGAACATCACGCCGAGACCGAAGATCGAGCCGAGCAGCACCGTGCGACGGCCGAAGCGGTCCGACAGCGCGCCGAGGATCGGCGCGCAGACGAACTGCGTCAGGCCGAACGTCACGATCATCGCCCCGTACCAGTAGGTCTGCGCGTCGCGGCTGGAGGTGAATTCGCCGACCAGCGCCGGCAGCACCGGCAGCAGCAGGCCGAAGCCCATCACGTCGACCAGCAACGTGACGAGGATGAAGGGGATCGCCGGTTTGCGGCTCACGCGCCGCTCACGCACCCGGCATGTCGCTGACGCCGGGCACGGCGCGGCAGCGCGCCAGCCATGCCTGCACCGCCGGATAGGGCGCGAGGTCGAAGCCGCCGTCTTCGGCGCGGTGCGTGTAGGCGAACAGCGCGATGTCGGCAATCGAGAACGTGCCGGCGGCGAAGAACGGGTGCAGCGACAGGTGCCGTTCCATCACCGCCAGCGCCTCGTGGCCGCGGCGGGCCAGCTCCGGCAGGCGGGGGTCGTCGTCGAGCCCGAGGAAGCGGCGGATGAAGCGGGCCACCGCGATGTACGGCTCGTGCGAGTACTGCTCGAAGAACATCCACTGCAGCGCCTGCGCCCGCGCCAGCCGGTCACCGGGCCACAGGCTGCTGCCGTCGGCGAGATAGCAGAGGATGGCGTTCGACTCGGCGAGAAAGGTGTGGTCGTCGATCTGCAGCACCGGCACCCGACCGTTCGGGTTCATCGCCAGGAACTCGGGCGTCCGCGTTTCGCCCTTCAGAACGTCGACCTCGTGCCAGCGGCAGGGCAGGCCGAGCACGTCCAGCGCGATGCGGACCTTGTGGCAGTTGCCGCTGGCGCGCATGCCGAAGACGCGGTGCGGCACGAGGGGGGCAAGGGGATGCGGCATCGGTTCAGTGCGTGCGGGCGTCGGAGAACAGGTGGATGACGACGACGCCGGCGAGGATCAGCACGATGCCGGCGATCTCGCCCGCATCGAGCTGCTGGCCGAACAGCCGCCAGCCGATCAGGGTGATCAGCGCGATGCCGACTCCGGACCAGATCGCGTAGGCGATGCTGATCGGAATCGCCCGCAGCGCCCGCGTCAGCGCCAGGAAGCAGACGAAGTAGCCGAGCACCACGATCGCCGCCGGCCCCGGAGCGGTGAACCCGCGGCTGACCGAAAGCGCCGAGGTGCCGGTGACGCCGGCGACGATGGCCAGGGCGAGGAAGAGGTATGCCGACCAGCGCCGCTGCCCCGGCTTCGGCCTGTGGATCGACTCCTCGATCCGGGCGCCGGCGGCGGCGGCGAGGTCGGCGAGCGGCTCGTGCACGCCGGGGCCGACGTGAAAGATCTCCGCGCCGCTGTCGGACCGGTCGGACGGTTTCATCGCGCCCCCGCGCCGGAGAACACCTGGATCACCACCACCCCGGCGACGATCAGCGCCAGCCCGGCCAGCGCCGGCGCGTCGAGCCGCTGCTTGAACACGATCCAGCCGATCAGCGTGATCAGCGCCACGCCGACGCCCGACCAGATCGCGTAGGCGATGCCGACCGGGATCACCCTCAGCGCCAGCGACAGGAAGTAGAACGCGGTGCCGTAGCCGACGATCACCGCCAGCGACGGAGCCAGCCGCGTGAAGCCCTCGGCGGCCTTCAGCGCCGAGGTGCCGATCACCTCGGCGACGATGGCGATGGCAAGGTAGAGGTAGGACACTCGTCGTCGACTGTTGGCGCGGCGGGACGTGGTCGCGGCGTTCGCCGATCCGGCCTGCCGGGCCTTCGTTGCGCCGCGCCCAGCGCCTCAGAACGGCCCGCTCGCCAGCCAGCGCTCGACCTGCGGCAGCCGGTCGTGGCCCCAGAACATCTCGCCGTCGACGAAGATCGTCGGCGCGCCGAAGACGCCGCGGGCAATCGACTCGTCGACCAGCGCCTTCAGCCTGTCCTTGATCGCCGGATCCTGCACGCCGCGCGCCAGCGCCACCGGGTCGGCACCGGCATCGCGCGCCAGCGCGCCGATCACCTCCGGCTCGCCGATGTTGCGGTCCTGCGAGAAATAGGCGCGGAACGCGCCGTGCAGGAAACGCACCGCCATCGCCTCGTCCTGGGTCTGCAGCCACAGGAACGCGCGCGCGGTGCCGACGGTGGCGACCGGGAACACGCTCGGCTGCTTAAACGGCACCCCGGCATAGCGGGCGCTGCGTTCGAAGTCCTTGGCGAAGTAACTCGCCTTCGGCGGCACCAGTTCGGTCAGCGGCACGCCGCCGGTGGTGCGGAAGATCACCCCGAGCAGGGTCGGCTTGAAGTCGACCTTGCGGCCGTGGCGGGCGGCGAGTTCCTCGATCTTCTCGCTGGCGAGATACGAGTAGGGCGAGGAGAAGTCGAACCAGAATTCGATCGGGGCGGGCATCGAGCGCTCCGGGCACGGGGTCGAAGGGCGGATTCTGCCTCAGCCGCCCGAGTTCCCACGTGATCTACGATCGAAGCTGTCATCGCCGGGAGGGGCGTCGATGTTCTGGATCGCGGGTGGGCTCGCCGTTGCCGTCGTCGCCTGGGGCGTGTGGGCGTTCAACCGCCTGGTCGCCGACCGCAACCTGGTGGCGCAGGCCTTCGCCGACATCGACGTGCAGCTGAAACGACGCGCCGACCTGGTGCCGCGGCTGGTGGAGGTGGTACGCGGTTACGCCGCCTACGAGCGGGCCACCCTCGAAGCGGTGGTCACGCTGCGGGCGCAGGCGCAGCAGGCGGCGCGCAGCGACGCGCCGAAGGGTTCGCACGCCGAGCGGCTGGCGACCGAGTCGCGCCTCGGCGGCGCGCTGTCGCGCCTGCTGCTGCTGCAGGAGAGCTATCCGCAACTGAAGGCCGACGCGAACTTCCGCGACCTCGCGGCGAAACTGGTCGAGAC
The DNA here is from genome assembly GCA_964388005.1 of uncultured Burkholderiaceae bacterium. Taxonomy (GTDB): domain Bacteria; phylum Pseudomonadota; class Gammaproteobacteria; order Burkholderiales; family Burkholderiaceae_F; genus JADJWR01. The sequence goes on along the minus strand of CAYLZU010000139.1, from coordinate 3,878 downwards.
CGAGGACCACCTTCAGCACGCGCGCCGCTTCTACAACGGCGCCGTGAAGCAGTTTGCCACCAGGCTGCAGAGTTTCCCGGACCTGATCGTGGCGCGGCTGTTCGCCTTCCGCGCGCCGGCCTTCTTCGAGACCGGCGATCGCGGCAGCGTCGGGGTGACGCTGTGAGGCGGCTGCTGGCGCTGCTGCTGTTCCTGTTCGCGGCGGCGGCAGGCGCGCAGGAGCGGATCGTCGACTTCGCCGCCGACATCGCCATCGGCGCCGACGGCGTGCTGACGGTGACCGAGACCATCGTCGTCCAGGCCGAGGGCCAGCAGATCCGCCGCGGCATCCTGCGCGACTTCCCGACCGAGTATCGCGACCGCGCCGGCAACAGGGTGCGGGTGCCGTTCGACGTGCTTGCCGTGCGCCGCGACGGCGCCGCGGAGAACCATGCCATCGAGTCGCTCGACAACGGCGTGCGGGTGCGGATCGGCAACGCCAACGTGATGCTGCCGCAAGGCCGGCACACCTACACCATCACCTACCGCACGGCACGGCAGCTCGGCTTCTTCGACCAGCACGACGAGCTGTACTGGAACGTGACCGGCAACGGCTGGACCTTTGCCATCGACCGCGCCAGGGCGAACGTGACGTTGCCGCGCCCGGTACCGGCAACGCAGCTCACCGCCGAGGGCTACACCGGGCCGCAGGGGGCGCGCGGCGCCGACTACCGGTCGCGGGTCTTCGACGGCGGCGGGCAGTACGAGACCACGCGGAGGCTGGCGCCGCGCGAAGGGCTGACCATCGTGCTCACCTTTCCCAAAGGCGTGGTCAGCGCGCCGACGGCGGCGATGCGCATCCGCTGGTTCCTGCAGGACAACGTCGGCGCTGGCGCGGCGCTGGCCGGCCTGCTGCTGGTGTCGGGCTTCCTGTACTGGCGATGGCACCGCGTCGGCCGCGACCCGAAGGCGGGGCCGCGATTCCCGCGCTACGAGGCGCCGAAGGGGCTCGGCCCGGCGGCGGTGCGCTTCGTCGACCGCATGGGCGCCGACAGCCAGTGCTTCGCCGCCGCGCTGCTCGGCCTCGGCGCGCGCGGCTACCTGAAGATCGATCAGCACGACGACGGCTTCACCGTCTCGCGCACGCGCCGAAAGGTCGAGTTCGGCACCGGCGAGAAGGCGATGGCGAGCGAACTGTTCGGCGGTCGGGACGAGATCCATATCGGCAGGAGCTACGACGCGCAGGTCGCCAATGCGCAGAAGGCCCTTCACGAGGCGCTCGAGCGCGAGTACGACGGCGAGCTGTTCAGGCGCAACCGCGGCCCGCTGGCGCTCGCCGCCGCCGGCGGCGCCGCCACGGTCGCCGGCGCCGCCGTGCTCGGGGCGGCGGTGCCGATCCTCGTCGGCACGGCGGTGCTGCTGGTCGCGGCGCTGATCGTCGCCGCCAGGCTGCTGCCCGCCTACAGCCCGCTCGGCCGAAGGCTGAAGGACGAGATCGACGGCCTGCGCCTGTACCTCGGCGTGGCCGAAGGCGACAACCTGGCGCGCCTGCAGTCGCCGCGGCTGACGCCGGAGGAGTTCGCCCGCCAGTTGCCGTACGCGCTGGCCCTCGGCGTCGAGAAGACCTGGGCCGACCGCTTCGCGGCGCTTCTCGGCACGGCGGCGGTGGCGCAGGCGGTGTCGAGCTACTACAGCGGCACCGACTTCAGCGCTGCGGCGGGCGACGTCGGCGCCTTCAGCGACGGCCTGAGCGCGATCGGCTCGACCGTCAGCGCCGCGGCGAGCCCGCCGGGATCGAGTTCCGGTTCGAGCGACAGCAGTTCGGGCGGCGGTGGCGGTTCGAGCGGCGGTGGCGGCGGCGGCGGCGGCGGCAGCGGCTGGTGAGCGGCGCCCTCAGGCCAGCGCGCCGTGGAAGACGCGGGTGACGTAGTCCATCGTCACCCGGCCATCGCGCTGCGCGGCGTCGAACAGTTGCCGCAGCCGCGCGATCATCGGCGCGTGGTGCGAATGCTCGGCCTTCGGCACGTAGGAGGCCGAATTCAGCCGCGCCAGCAGCGTCGGCCAGTCGAGCACGGTCGGGTTCGGAAAGCTCGCCACGCGGAAGCCGCGGTGGCCGAAGAACGCCGCCACCGAATCCTCGTGCGCGTGGCGGTGGCGGATCTTCTCGTAGTCGATGCCGAAGTCGAGCAGCAGCTGCTCGTAACCCTCGGCGAAGGCGCTGCCGGTGGCGACGCGGTCGTTCCAGATCAACGCCGCCAGCGGCGGCCGCTTCAGGATCCGCAGCGCCTCGGCGCGGGCGGCGGCGATGTCGAACCAGTGGAACGCCTGCGCCGCGGTCACGAGGTCGACGCTGGCCGCCGGCAGCGTCGTCGCCTCGGCGGTTCCGGCGACGCTGTGAAAGCGCCCGAACCGTGCCAGGTGGCGGTCGCCTTCGGTGCGCATCGCTTCGTTCGGCTCGACGCCGACCACGGCGAGGCCGGCGCGCAGGAACGGCTCGCACGACAGCCCGGTGCCGCTGCCGATGTCGGCCACCACCGCATCGGCGCGCAGCTTCAGCTCGGCGATCAGGGTGGTGGCGATCGCGGCCGGGTAGCCGGGCCGCGCCGCGGCGTAGTCGCCGGCGCGGTCGGTGAAGCGTTCGGTGGAATCGGCGGCGGGGCGCATGGCGGAGGGGACAGTTCGGTCGCTGCAGGTGGGAAATCGTAGCGTTGCCTGTGGCGAATGGAGCTGCGCGACGCCGGCTACAGCTCGGCGAAGCTTGCGTGACCGTTGTCCTTAGCGGCTGATATCGGCCATGAGCCGACATCGCGAATCCCGATCAGGCCGCTTCAAACCGGGCATCGTAACGGGTTTGACACTTGGCGCAATGTAAATACACTGTGCATATGATTCGGTTCGAATGGGATCCGGCGAAGGCCAGAGCCAACGTTCGAAAGCATGGCGTCTCGTTTGAGGAGGCCCAGTCCGTCTTCTTCGATGAATTCGCCGTGCAGTTCTTCGATGAGGAACACTCCGCCGAAGAGGAAGAGCGCTTCCTGATGCTGGGCATGAGCTCCGAGGCGAGGCTTCTCCTGGTTTGCCATTGCGAGCGGAGGGCGGGCAGCGTCATTCGAATCATTTCCGCGCGTCGAGCGACTAAACGCGAGAGCACCTATTACGGAGGCGGTGGAACATGAAGGCGGAATACGATCTTTCGCAAATGAAGTCGCGCAGGAATCCCTATGCGTCGAAGCTGAAGAAGGCAGTGACGATGCGCCTTTCCGAAGACGTCGTCGCGTACTTCAAGCGCATGGCGGTCGACGCGGGGGTTCCCTACCAGACCTTAATCAACCTGTATCTGCGAGACTGCGTGCTGCAACATCGAAGACTGCAGGTTGTGTGGCCGTCTAAGCGCTAGCCAAGCGCTGGGGCAAGTGGCACGCCCAAGAGCGGCCTCTAGCGGGCGTCGGTTCAGGGTCGGATACGCCCCTCAGTCTCCCGACGCTTTGATCTGCTTCATCTCCGCGTCATACATCGGCTTCATCGACACCCGCGCCGGATAGCGCCGGCCGGCGATGTCGACCTCCCAGCGGCCGGCTTCGCACCACGCCTGATCGATCGGCTCGGCCCCGTCGATCATCGCCAGCCCGACCGCGCCGCCGAGCGTGTGGCCGTAGGAGCCGGCGCGCACGTAGCCGACGGGTCTGCCGTCGCGAAGTACGGGCTCGGCGTGGAACAGCAGCGGCTCGGGGTCGAGCACCAGCACCTGCAGCAGGCGGCGCGTCAGCGGGCCTGACGCTTTCTTCGCCAGCACCGCGTCGCGGCCGATGAAGCCGCCGGGCTTGGCGAG